>JARRRH010000081.1:0-9635 GCA_037380925.1 Deltaproteobacteria bacterium
GGAGAGACGACTGTAAAGATCACGGTCCACATGGGCACCTGCGGCATTGCGGCTGGCGCCCGGGAGGTGATGGACGTGCTCCTGGAGGAAATGGCAGAAGCCGACAGAGGGGATATTCGTGTGGTCACGTCCGGTTGCATGGGCATGTGCAGCAGCGAACCGAATGTTACGGTGGAGACAGCCGGGCAGGATCCCGTGATATACCAGCACATGGATAAAAACAAAATGCGGCAGGTGTTTAGACGCCACGTCCTTCTTGGGGAGGTGCAGACGGATTTCGCGCTGGCCAGGGGGCAATGAGATTATCTCGTCTCTTTTCCGTATCAGGGTGGATGCAGGGATCGAAGAGGCATCAAGGGCAAGACTTGCGGCAAAGTAATGAGGAGGCGTTGGGATGAGTACCTATCGAATGGACTTGCTTCTGTGCGGCGGCACCGGGTGCCGCGCGTCGGGAAGTGAGGAAATAAAAGAAGCACTGAAAAAAGAGCTGGCCAAACAGGGTTTGGACAGAGAAATTCGTTTAATTGAGACGGGATGCAATGGCTTCTGCGCCCAGGGACCCGTCATGCTGGTACAGCCTGAAGGGATTTTCTATCAAAAACTAAAGCCCCGGCATGTGCCCCATCTTGTAGAAGAGCATTTTCTCAAAGGCCGACCGGTGGCCGAACTCCAGTATAAAGAGCCTGCCTCTGCCGAGACCATCCCCACTATGGGGGATATCCCCTTTTATGCCAAACAGCAATTGGTGGTGCTGAAGAACCGTGGTGCTATCGATCCGGAGGACATTGATGAGTACATTGCCAGGGACGGGTATCTTGCATCGAGCAAGGCGCTCCTGGATATGAGCCCCGAGGAGGTGATCGACCAGGTGAAGCAATCAGGGCTCAGAGGGCGCGGAGGGGCCGGCTTCCCGACGGGCCTGAAATGGGAATTTGCCAAAAAAGCGGAGGGAAATACCAAGTACGTGCTCTGCAACGCCGACGAAGGCGATCCGGGAGCATTTATGGATCGGAGCGTTTTGGAGGCCGACCCCCATGCTGTTCTGGAAGGCATGATCATAGCCGGGAAGGCGATCAACGCCCATCGCGGAATCATATACTGTAGAGCAGAATACCCCCTGGCCATCAAGAGGCTGAATATCGCTATCGATCAGGCGCGAGAGTATGGGCTGCTCGGAGAAGACATCCTAGAAAGCGGGTTTGATTTTGATATAGAGATCTATCAAGGGGCGGGAGCTTTTGTGTGCGGAGAGGAAACCGCGCTCATGAATTCGATCGAAGGAAAACGGGGAATGCCAAGACCCCGGCCCCCTTATCCGGCTCAGAAAGGGCTGTGGAATAAACCGAGCGTCTTGAACAATGTGGAGACCCTGGCCAACATTCCTCAGATCATCGAGAAAGGGGGCGCTTGGTATGCCGAAATGGGTACGGAAGGCAGTAAGGGCACCAAGGTTTTCGCACTGACCGGGAAGGTGAACAATATCGGTCTTGTTGAAGTTCCCATGGGTATCACGATACGGGAAATTGTTTACGACATCGGTGGCGGGATTCCGGGCGGAAAGGAACTCAAGGCTGTCCAGTTGGGAGGGCCTTCGGGTGGATGTGTGCCGGCCCATCTCTTGGACACCCCGACTGATTATGAAGCGATCTCAAAAATAGGGGCGATCATGGGCTCGGGCGGGATGATTGTGATGGACGAGACGACCTGCATAGTGGACGTAGCCCGGTTTTTCATTGACTTCTGCCAGGAGGAATCTTGCGGCAAGTGCACCCCTTGCCGAGAAGGGACGAAACAGCTTCTGAGGATCCTTGAGCGGATAACCGAAGGAAAAGGGGAGGCGCAGGACTTGGATCGCCTGGAGCAACTGTGTTATTACATTAAGGAATCCTCTTTGTGCGGCTTAGGCCAGACGGCCCCCAATCCGGTCCTTTCTACTCTCAATTATTTCAGGGAAGAGTATGAGGCCCACATCAGAGGGACATGCCCCGCCGGCGTGTGCAAAAACCTGTTTCACTATGAGATAGATCCGGACAAGTGTACGGGCTGTCACGTGTGCTTCCGTGTTTGCCCCCAGGGAGCGGTGATGGGAGAGAAAAAAGAGCCCCACGGGATTGACCAGCAGAAATGCACGAAATGTTCCACCTGCTATGAGTCGTGTAAATTCGGGGCCATAGTCGTTAAAGAAGGTCCAGGGCGTCCTTCCGCTTGAAAAAGGAAGGTCGGGAAGGGGGTCGGCGTTTTCGAGACCTTTTCTGGATAGAAACGAGTTAGGGATGAGATGATGAATAGGGGAAGAGAAAAGCTTGTCGCCTATGCTGCCGGGATCATTCTGACCGTTGTCGGTGTGGTCTGTTACGCCGCCTTTCCTTACAGAATGCCCGAGCAGCCCGTCAGAATCATGTTCAAGAGCACGGCAGGGAATGTGCTTTTCAACCACAAGATGCACACCTCTGAGCAAGGATACGGCTATGGGTGCATGGAATGCCACCACACTCTGGAGGATGTGAGCGAAAGGCCGTTGGCATGCGGGGAATGTCATGAACCGGACAGCGGTGAAGTCAAGAGATCCGATGCCTTCCACAAAGAGTGCCAAGGCTGCCATGATGACAGCGGGATGGGCCCGGTCGAATGCTCTGGATGTCATGTGTTGTAGTGGCGAGCGAAGCGAGCAAAGTTGCAAAGCAGGAGGACTGTATGGTGAGGAAACCCTTTTTCGGTTCGGCACCGCCGAATCTGAAACATCCGGTGCTTCAGGGCCGTGAAGCGGAGGCTGTGAGGGAGATCCCTTTGCCGAAGCGCGTTACCTATATTATTAAGAAGCCCGAGAACAACGGAAACGGCCTCCTCATCAAGGCGGGCGACGCGGTCAGAACAGGTCAAAGGCTGGCCCTGACCGAAGGCGGTGAGGAGGTGCTTTTTTCAACAGTGACCGGCACCATCCGTGAAATCTCACAGCACCCCGGTTCCCTGGGCCAGGCCCTCCTGTCCATCTCTGTGGATGTAACCGGGGAGGACCGATGGGATGATGAATTCGACAGAGCAGGCCGGAGCGCCGACGTTCGTCAGGTCACCCGATTCCTGTCATCCCTTCCCGGGAAAGCGGACTTCGGAACCATGATCAATTACCAGCCCCCTATAGAGACGCTGATTGTGAGCGGCATGGATCAAGATCTGCTGGTCACAACCAATCAGTACGTCGTCAAGACGAGGCTGTCGGACCTCAAGGAAGGAATGGACACACTTAAGAGAGTTACCGGTGTAAACACCGTCATACTGCTTCTGCCCCTCGAATTAGCGCCTTTGGTGGAAGACGTGGATGTGGCGCTGAAAACCATGCCTCCCGTGTATCCCGATAGCCTCCCGGAGATGGTGATCAAAAGCATGCTCGGCAAAGAGGTGCCTGCAGGAGAAGCATGCGAAGACTTGGGTGTGGGTTTTATCAATGCCGAGGCGGTGGCGGCCATGGGGAGCGCCTTTAGCCAAGGACGGATGCCTGTGGACAAGGTGCTCACGGTCATCAAAAAGGACGGCTCCGCAGTTCATGTCAAGGCTCGGATAGGAACGCCCGTAAAGGACATCCTGGAAACGCTGCAAATGGAAACGGCTCATGGCGATCGCCTCGTTTTGGGCGGCCCGATGAGGGGACAGGCGCTTTACTCCGAGGACGCACCGATTGGGTGGGACGCGGATGCGATCATGATTCAGGGCAGGGAACAGATCGTCAAGAGTTCTGACAACCAGTGCGTGAACTGCGGCGAATGCGTCAGAGCTTGCCCGGCCAGAATTCCGGTGAACATGCTCGTTCGTCTTCTGGAAAACCGTCTGTATGAGGAGGCCGTGAGTCAATACGATTTGCTCTCTTGCATTGAATGCGGACTCTGTAGCTACGTGTGTATAGCGCGGATTCCCGTGTTTCATCATGTGATGCTCGGCAAGTATGAATTTGCTCGGATGAAAAGTGCGGAGGAAGCCCATGCCGAATCAGAAGCTCTTCATTAGTTCACATGCTCCTTTCTGGCACAACGGGAGCAGCATTACAGCAAAAAGCTACCATATTATGCTGGCCGCTCTTCCTGCGGTGGTGATGGGCATTATTCAATACGGTGTACCGGCCCTGAGCGTTGTGGCTTTTTCCGTGGCAACCGCCATGATGTGGGAGTGGCTCATGAACACCGCTATGAAAAGGCCTGTCACCATTGGAGACGGGAACGCGGCCCTGATCGGCCTTCTCTTCGCCATGCTCATGCCGGCCTCAACGCCTTGGTGGGCCGTGCTCGTGGGAACGTTCGTGGCCGTCATAGTGGGCAAGCAAATCTACGGGGGGATGGGTTGCAACCCCCTCAATCCGACTCTCGTCTCCATTGCCATCCTGACCCTGTCATGGAAGAGTCTGATGGATTTTGATGCGGCTCTGGTCAATTACGACCTAGGTTTTTACATGGTCTACCCTCTCGGTGCTGTCCGACACTTCGGGACCTTTGCTCTTGCCAACTATGATATAAGCGGGTTTCTCTGGGCACAGCAAATCGGTGGTTTGGGATCGACCTTTGGGTTAGGCCTCATTGCCGGCGGTATCTACCTGATCCTGCGCGGCTACATCCGATGGGAGATTAGCCTCTCCTTCCTTGTCGGTTTGTTTTTGACCGCGTGGGCATTTAATGTGGCCGACCCGGAAAAATATGCCAACCCGGTCTTTCACCTGCTCACGGGATACACCCTCATAGGTGCCTTTTTCCTTGCAACGGAGGATTCATCCTCGCCGGTCAACTTTGTGGCCATGCTCCTTTACGGCGTCATGGGAGGTATCCTGACCGTCCTCATCCGGAATATAGGCAGTTTTCAAGACGGCGTTGTGTTCGCGGTTCTGATGATGAATATCGCGAGCCCTCTTCTGGACAAGATCAGACCTAAGGCGATGGGAAGGAGAATGGAATATGCGTAGCATGTTAAAACTCTTTGTCACCGTGGCGATCTTCAGCTGTTTTTCCGGCGCCTTATTGGCTGCTGTCAAGAGCGGCACTGAATCGCGGATTGAATACCAACAGCTCAAGTTCGTCAAAGGGCCTGTCCTCCAGGAAATCATGGCCGGCGCCTCGAACGATCCCCTTGTGGATCGTTTTAAGGTTAAGGACGGCGAGGAAGAGAGACGCTTCTTCGTGGGAGTATTTGACGGCAAGCGGAGCACCGTGGCTTTCGAGACTTTCGGAAAGGGATATGGGGGCAACATCGGCGTGATGGTGGCTGTTAATGTGCAAAAGGATCAAATCGTAGGTGTTGGCGTCACCACCCAAAGTGAAACGCCCGGGGTCGGAGCCAGGGTGAAGACAGACCCGGACTTCACTGCCCAATTCACAGGCTTGTCTATCCAGGAACCTTACAAAGTGCGGAACGACGGTGGCACTATCGATGCTTTAAGCGGTGCGACCTTCTCATCCAGGGGGGTATGTAGCGCTGTCAACAGCGCAGAAGAGATTTACAAACGATTGAAACCCAAGATCATGGAAAAAATTAAGGCTTAGGACACAGTTCGGTAAATAAACGTGTCTTTGTGGTGAACCAGGTTTTCTGATGCCAACTGTGAAAGATGGTACCTGGTACTTAGTTGCATTAATAACGGTGTCATTTCGAAGGAACGAAGTGACTGAGAAATCTTTGATAACACTGGAAAAGATTTTTCCCTTCGGTCGAAATGACATAGCGGGAACTTTTGCAACTAAATACTAGATCAGCGGGAGAGGATGGTTATGGCGAAAACAGTTTTTCAGGAATTCAAAAAGGGGTTGTGGGCTGAAATCCCTCCTTTTCGACTTGTGCTCGGGCTCTGCCCTACCTTGGCGGTGACCAAAAGCGTAGACAATGGGATCGGCATGGGGATTGCGACCACTTTTGTTCTGGTTTGTTCCAACATTATCATATCCTTGCTCAAGAATGTGATACCCAAGCAAGTGAGAATCGCCTGTTTTATTGTGGTGATTGCCACCTTCGTGACCGTTGTCGAGCTGGTGATGCAGGCCTATACCTATCAACTGTTTCTTCAGTTGGGCATCTTTATCCCCCTTATTGTGGTGAATTGCATCGTCCTGGGTCGCGCAGAAGCCTTTGCTTCCAAGAACGGTGTGGTGTACTCCCTGGCGGACGGCCTCGGGATCGGCATCGGCTTCACCTTGTCGCTCACCGCGCTTTCCATTCTTCGGGAAGTGCTCGGCAAGGGAACTTTTTACAACATGCCGCTCTTTGGGGCTTCTTTTCAACCCTTCACCTTTATGGTGGAAGCACCGGGCGCCTTTGTTTGTCTCGGGCTCATGCTGGCTATGATGAATATCCTCGGCAGGAAATAGGTATCGGAGAGAAGAGGGTGGGGGTAGAACCTGTTACATATTCTCGGGTTTATCTTTAAACTAACAGGATACCATGTCGTTTATGGGTGAGGAGAAAACAGATGGGTGATTATGTATTGCTTTTCATCAGCTGTATTCTAGTTAACAACATTTTGCTGATGCAGTATCTCGGGAACTGCCCCTTTCTCGGGACATCCAAACGAATGGAAACCGCCGTGGGTATGGCCATGGCCGTTGTTTTTGTGCTGGTCATGGCCGGCGCCATGACATGGTTAACCAACGCGGTTTTGCTCAGGCCTTTTGGGTTTGAGTTCCTGAAGACTCTGGCTTTCATCCTGGTGATCGCTTCTCTGGTGCAGTTTGTGGAGTTGTTTCTCAAAAAGAGTATTCCTGCATTGTATGCCGGTCTTGGGATTTTTCTGCCTCTCATCACAACGAACTGTGCTGTCATGGGTGTTTGCCTTATCAACATCAAGGAAGAATACACGTTTATGCAGGCACTGGTGGCGTCGTTCAGCTACGCTCTGGGGTTCGGTCTCGCGCTCGTTCTCTTTGCCGGAGTTCGCGAACGTATTCTCCTTGCCCGCGTGCCCAAGCCTTTAAAGGATACGTCGATCGGGCTGGTGACGGCGGGCATGATGTCCCTGGCGTTTTTCGCCTTCAAGGGGATGGCGTAAAAAAGCCTGAGGCCCAAACCCGGGATCTTTGGAGGTGTCCGGGCGTTGATTCCGTAAATGGCATTGTTATCATATAAAAGTAATGGAGTGTTGCGGGATTCACACAGCGCCTCTCGCCTGTTTTTCCTGATTTTTCCACTACTCCGTGATTTTCTTTTAGGAGGAACTTTATGCTGGGCGGACTTTTGATCATGGGAGCCCTGGGTGTGATTTGTGGTGCAGGGCTCGCCTTGGCTTCGAAAATTTTCTATGTTTATGTGGACCCGAAAATAGAAGCTGTGGAGGAAGCACTGCCGGGAGCCAACTGTGGCGGCTGTGGTCTGCCCGGATGCAGCGCCAACGCCGCAGCCATTGTGGCAGGGAAATCATCGCCTGCTTCATGCGTGGCCGGTGGTCCCGAACTCGCAGCGGAGATCGCCGGAATTATGGGCGTGGAACTTGAAGCCCGTGAGCCGGATTTTGCGAGACCCGGATGCACCTATGGATACCAGGATGCAGATCTGAAATATTTATACGACGGGGTTCAAGACTGCAGGGCGGCCGCACTCCTGTACGGCGGCTCAAAGGTCTGCCCCATCGGATGTCTTGGATTGGGAACCTGCGTCAGGGCCTGTCCCTTCGACGCCTTGTCCATGGGCCCGGACAACCTTCCTGTGGTGGACCTGGAACGCTGCACCGGATGCGGAACCTGTGAGCGGATATGCCCCAAGCACATCATTACCCTGAGTTCCTATTCGAGGCGCATTCAAGGGGAATACACCACGGACGAGTGCACGGCCCCCTGCCAGCGGACATGTCCGGCCGGCATCGACATTCCCGCTTACATAAGGGAGATTCGAGAAGGCCGCTACTTGGAAGCGGTCCGCGTCATCAAGGAGACGAATCCTTTTCCTCTCGTGTGCGGTCGAATCTGCGTGCATCCTTGCGAATACGAGTGCCGCCGGAATCTGGTGGACGAACCCGTGGCCATCAACCATCTCAAACGGTTTGCTGCCGACTATGAGATGAGATCAGGGCAGCGCATTCAAATACCGAGGGCGCCCGAAACCCGGAAGCGGATTGCTGTGGTGGGCGGCGGGGCAGAGGGTTTGACAGCGGCTTACTTTCTCAACCGCCTCGGCGACGAAGTCACGGTGTATGAAACGGCGCCTTATTTGGGAGGACTCCTTCGCGCGGGTATAGCGGAAAATCGCCTGCCCCGGGACGTCTTGGACTATGAGATCAACGGCATTTTGGAAGCGGGAGTGGAAGCTAAGACGAACCAAAAGCTGGGCAGAGATTTCACCATCGGGTCCCTGCTTAAGGAAGGTTTTCTGGCTGTTTTCATCGCCACCGGCGGCTGGGATACCCACATGTCGGATCGGGAGCGAGAAGAAAAGGCGCACGCCCTGCCGGGTGTGCAGCTTTTAGTGGATTTTGTCCTGGCCCAAAGGGCGGGCAAGCAGCCTGCAGCAGGCAAACAGGTCATGATCATGGGCGGTGGAAAGGCGGCTCTGGAGGCTGCTCGGCACTGCCTCGAAGAAGGCGCGAAGAGTGTCCATCTTCTTATCCGGAAATCCAGAGATCAGGCCCCTTACACGGATGAGGATATCCAATGGGCCGAGAGGGAGGGCATTCAATGTCATTTTGAAAGCGCTCTGACCCAAATGATGGGCAAGGGCAACAAACTGACCCGCGTGGAGATAGTTCAAGGCTCGGAATGGGCCGAAGAAGACAAGGCATCCTCCAGGGAACTCATCCCTGTGGATACGCTACTCACGGGAGCGGGGCGCTTTCCCGAGCTCATTTATGTTCCCCGTTTCGAGGGCTCCGAGGAGGAAGCGCCTGTTACGGATTCGTGGGAGACCCTGGTACCCTCTCCGAGCCCTTTTGCAGAAGAGGATATAGGAATTTTCCGGCCCGGGGAAGTGACGAGTGATTACAAAGCGGTGGTCGAGGCCATCGGTGCCGGCCGAAGAGGGGCCAGCTCAGTCCAGAAGTATTTGATGGGAGAAGCTGTCGAAGCTCCCGAGCACATGATCCGAAAGCATACCCGGATTTTGAGCGTTGATCAGTTGGAGCCGGTCTCAGAGGCGGCGCGCGAAATCATGCCCGAAAGGCCGGAAGATGAGCAGATCGAGAATCCCAATGCCGAGATCGCATTGGGCTATTCGGAAGAGCAAGCCGTCCGCGAAGCCAAACGGTGCTTGCAGTGCGGCCTCATTTGCTATCGCCGAATTGCCGGACCGTTGCATTGACGAGAATCCGCGTCATGCGGGGAGAAAACTCGGGCCTGCACTGGGCGGTGCGATCAATCCGTCTCAAAATGACAAAACTGAAGGCCATAGCCAAACCGCCGCCGAGCACGGAAGCCAGGGTGGCTGGGAGATGCAGGGAACCTGCCCAGGCGTCTCCGGCGTAGGCGCCGAAAATCAGTGCAACGACGGGTAGAAAATAAACGAGCAACAATGTTCTCAAAAAGGACCGGGTGGACACGCTGATCTCAACGAGATCTCCCACTTTGGCCTGAAGATCGTTGTTCACATCCACGACCATCTCTTTGGTGTTGTGAATGTGGCAGCCATGGCGGGCCTCACAGCTGGCGCACGCTGAGCTCTTCTGAATTCGAACCTGAGCTTTG
>JARRRH010000082.1:0-7474 GCA_037380925.1 Deltaproteobacteria bacterium
GGATCCATTGCGTTCAATGAAAACCCTCTTCCTGCTATGCCTTTCAATTCCTTTTCCATGACCGCGACGCGCTGACTATGGCAGAGAAACCAAGGGTCGATGTGCGTGAGTTCGTAGATCCTATCAAGAGGCATCTCCCTGCTCAGCGCTTCATAGATGAAGAAAAGTCTATTTGAGTTTGCATAGAGGAGGCCTTTTTCCATTTCTGTTGAGTCCCAGTTCCTTTTGGGTGAGTCAGTCCCCATCCCGAACCGACCGATCTCCAGAGAACGCACCGCCTTCTGGAGTGCCTCTTTGAACGTCCGGCCTATGGCCATGGTTTCCCCCACCGACTTCATGGACGTGGTCAGAATGTCCTGGGCACCCGGAAATTTTTCAAAAGCCCATCGGGGGATCTTGACCACACAATAGTCGATGGTGGGTTCAAAGGAAGCCATGGTTTCACGGGTGATATCGTTGGCAATCTCATCCAGGGTGTACCCCACAGCCAGCTTAGCCGCTATCTTCGCAATGGGAAACCCGGTGGCCTTGGAAGCGAGAGCTGAACTCCTGGAAACTCTTGGATTCATCTCGATAACAACCATCTCTCCGGTTTCCGGGTGGACCGCGAACTGGATGTTGGAACCCCCGGTCTCTACACCGATTTCACGGATGATGTTGATCGCTGCATCACGCATGGCCTGATATTCCCTGTCGGTGAGCGTCTGGGCAGGCGCCACGGTGATGCTGTCGCCCGTATGAACACCCATGGGATCGAAATTCTCGATGGAGCAAATAATCACCACGTTGTCTTTGAAATCCCGCATCACTTCCAGCTCGTATTCCTTCCAGCCAATGAGGGATTCTTCCATGATGATCTCACCGATCATACTGGCTTCAAGCCCTATGCCGGCAAGGCTTTCCATCTCCTCCCGGTTGTAGGCCACGCCACTGCCGATGCCGCCCAAAGTAAAGCTCGCCCTGATTATGAGCGGGTAACCGATCTCTTCTGCCGCCTTCCTTGCCTGGTCCATGTCCCTTGCAATCGCGCTTCTCGGGACGCGCAGATCGATTCGCGTCATGGCGTCTCGGAACTGCTCCCTATCCTCTGCCTTGCGAATCACCGGAAGGGAAGCCCCGATCATCTCTGCGCCCACCTTTTCCAGCAAGCCTGTTTCAGCCACCCTGACCGCGGTGTTGAGACCGGTCTGTCCCCCCAGAGTGGGCAGTATAGCCTGAGGCATTTCTCTCTCGATCACCCTTGCCAGGATCTCCGGTGTGACGGGCTCGATGTAGGTGCGGTGGGCCATTTCAGGATCGGTCATGATCGTGGCCGGATTGCTGTTGATGAGTATAACCTCAAACCCTTCTTCCTTTAACGCCTTGCAAGCCTGGGTTCCGGATTAGTCGAACTCGCAGGCCTGTCCTATGACGATAGGGCCTGAGCCTATAATCAAAACCTTCTTTATGTCCGAGCGCTTGGGCATATCAATAAAATCGCTTCACGATTTTATACAACGCGGCTTCGCCGCTCTTTTCGTTTCGTCACAAATAAATGCACCATCCGTAATGAGGGCCATGACCCTCGCATGAGGCACAAGGCGCAAGGGTAAAGGCTTACGGCTTTCTTCAGAGTGCGGTCCCTGACTCTTTCTGATAGAGCATCTCCCAAAAAAGATTCCTCCCAAGCACACTCTGGGTTGATCTTTGAGGGTTCCTGCCCGCTCGTGCCTGAGGTCCTTTGGACCAAAAATCATGGCATTAGCCCATAAGCTTTTCAGTTCCACCGTGGCAAAGTACTCGCTCGCATGGCCGGCGGGTCCACCACAGAAGCCCTGGCAGAATTTTTCGTTCCGATGAACTCAAAGCTGTCTGAAACCCTCAAAGATCAAACCGGTTTCTCAGAAGGGAATGGAGATGCTCTTGAAGAAAGAGGCTGGGACCGCGTTTCTCTATGTACAGGTCACTCGTGGTTCTTGAGTCCTTTCTTTCTGTGGTGCTTCTTCATGCTATCTATGAACCGATCGAAAAGATAAGCGGCATCGTGGGGACCCGGTGAAGCCTCCGGATGGTACTGCACGGAGAACAAAGGGAGCTTCTTGTGTACAAGACCCTCCAAGGTCCCATCGTTCAAATTCACGTGGCTCAAGGCTACATCAGAATCTCTCAAAGATCCGATGTCCACGCAGAACCCATGGTTCTGAGACGTAATCTCGACCTTCCCCGTTCCCAGATCTTTCACGGGCTGGTTCGCGCCACGGTGGCCGAACTTGAGTTTAAAAGTCTCCCCACCCAAGGCCAATCCGATGAGTTGATGTCCGAGACATATTCCGAAAATGGGCTGACGGCCTAATTGATCACGGATCGTCTCCACAGCGTAAGTCACCGCAGCAGGATCGCCGGGACCGTTGCTTAAGAAAAGCCCCTGAGGCTCCAGCCGCTTTATGGTCTCAGACGGCGTGTGGGCGGGAAGGAGCAGAACCGTACATCCGCGCTTTTCCAAGGACCTAAGAATATTCGTCTTGATGCCGAAATCCATGGCCACCACCCGCCACCTGTCCGGCTGGCCGGGCCACTCAAATTCATCAAGACCCCCTTCAACAGGGTGAGGCCCCCCGTTCTCCCACAACAGGGGTCCTTGGCATGTGACCTCCTTCACAAGATCCAGACCCACCATGTGCGGGGATTTCCTCGCCTTCTCTACCAGTGAATCCGGGTCGCCGTCCTCTGTGGAGAGGGCGGCGCGCATGGCCCCGGCTTCCCGGATGTGTTTGGTCAGAGCCCGGGTATCCAAGCCTTCAATGCCCGGAACGCCGCTTTTCCGGAGATAATCGGCCAGGCTCGTCCGAGATCTCCAATTGCTGGGGTGCTCCTGGTACTCCTTCACCAGAAAAGCGCGCACCTGAACGCGTTCCGACTCCACATCGTCCTCATTGATGCCGTAATTTCCTATCAGCGGATAGGTCATGGTCACCATCTGTCCGCAGTACGAGGGATCGGTCAGGATCTCCTGATACCCGGACATGCTGGTGTTGAAGACCACCTCCCCGAAAACTTCACACCGCCCGGTGAAGGAACGGCCCTTGAAAATCCTCCCGTCTTCCAAAGCCAGCAATGCTTTAACAGTCTTCATAGCTCAAGATCCAAGAAATTAGAAAAGTTCAAAAGTGAGTGCACGGGGGACCAGAGGCGGAAAGGACTGGCACCTTTTCTTCCGTTCCAAGGGCTCCCGGGCTGGTCTTTTCTGCACAAAGCGGATGTACCTATACGGGTTAACGTCAAATTTCTGCGGGCGCCGAGATGGCTGTTCCGCGAAAGGCGATATCTCAAAAGAATTCTACCGGACATTGCAGCGGACTGATCTTTGAGGGTTACACCATAAAACCCCTGGCAGAATTTATCGTTCCGACGAACTCGAAGTTTTCTAACCCTCAAAGATCAGTCCGCCACCCCAGAACGCGATAGATATCGCATTGAGCGGAATGGCCATCCCGGCGAAGGCCTCGCCCTTACTCCGCCTTCCGTCATTAGTCATTGTACCTCGCCCCATTCCTCCAAACCGTCTTCATCCCAGTCTTTGGCCTCTTTGGGCCGGACCTTGCGATACACGTCCAGAGGATTCCATGAATCACCGTTAACCCTCAGGAGGTCCTCTTTAATGGATATCCCGAAAAGCCTCTCATTTTCCTTGAGGTAAGGCAGAATCAAATCCCAATCCTTTTGTTCGGGACGAACGATTTCACCTCCGTTCAACTGCTGATCCTCGATCAACCCGGATGGGTCGCGAACGTAAATGGCCCCTCCCGATGCCAGAGAAAAAAGATTGCATCCCGGATAGGGGTTGGGCTGGGGCTTAACCTGTCCATTCTCATCGAATTCCACACCATTGAGAACCACAAAGCCACCCCCGTCAAGGGGATCCCCCGCCATGAAGGATTCGGCAAGATAGTCCAGACAGGTGCCGTTGATGATCACTCGGGGCTTGCCCACCGCATTGATGAGCGGCCTGCCGGCGGCATTTCCCATGACATAGACTTCGCCCCCCTTAGCCCCATACAAGAAAGTCTGCCCCGTGTCCCCGTAGATCACCATTTTGCCGGAGAGCATAATCTGACCCAACTGATCCTGCGCTTGGCCGTGGACGACGATGGTGAGGCCGTCGATGCCCGAGCCCAAATAATCGCCCGAACTCCCATAAATGTCGATCCTGACACCCCCGGAATCAGGACCGAAACCGCACCCATGGAAGCGCTGCCCCCTCAGCCCGAACACGATGAAACGTCGCCACCCCCTGAAGAAAGCTTCGGCCATCAACCGGCTGTCGCAATGATCCCCTTCAGGCGGAAACAGGGAGGCATCGATGACCAGTACCTTTTCAGCGTAAGACGGGCCCCTGAAAAACCGCCTCGACTCCCAGTCAATCAGGCGATAGCTGCCCTGGGCGTCTTCCCTTTCAAGAGACGGCACGTTTTGGAATATTCTTTCAAGGGTCCGGTAGAGCATCTGGAGTATGGAACGCCGCTTTTTGTCAAAGGTCGGATAACGACGGTCCATCATTTGGGTCAGGGCGGTGAGGGCAACATTGAAGTGTGCGTCGCCACGGAGAGCCCACGCTTTGATTTGACGGAGGCAATCCATGAAGTCGGCATAGTCCCAATCCTTAATGCCCTCCTTCAGATATTGGAAGAGGAGGTCCGGCCGCTGGAGTTCGAAGTAGGAGGATATGTCAAAACGCTCCCGATCCTCATCTTCGAGCATGTAGTAGACGCGACCAGGCAGGTAGGGAATCCGGCCCGGCGGAACGCCGATCTCCCGGCCGAATTTGTCCTCACAGGTGAGGCGCCGTTCCTGGGACTCCGAATCCTGTTCATGAAGATTGAAGATAAAGGCACCTCCGTCCGTGTGACTGCCTCCCCGGGCGTTCCAGTACACATCGGCTGAGGTGCCTACCCGGGGATCCTCGTCGGAGAGACTCCTCAACGTGGCATCAATGGCCTGCTTCTCCGAGCATATGAGACCCACCTGCACTTGGCCTTGGTGGAGGCCGAAGACTTGCGGTCTGAGCATGGACGTGTCCGTAATACCGATGAGCTGTAGGCAACGGTTTTCCGTGTCGTTTCGAGCGATAATGAAGAACCAGGGACCGTCCGGTGATCCGTGGATGTGGGTGGCTTGGATGGCCCGGTAGATCCTCTGCTTCTCAGGTGGCAACTGATCGAAATCCCTCTCCATGGTCGGCGCTAGGGCTTCGATCACGTACTCCAGAGGATAGCCGTAGGTTCGGCTGTACAAATCGAAAAGCAGCACGGAAACCTCCGTGTCGGTTAGAAAGAGAGGATGGATATTTCGCTGCTGAAGGTACTCCGCCACAGAATGGTAGTTGGCAAAATCTCCATTGTGAACCAGGGCTTCATTCAGGCCAATAAAAGGATGGGCCCCGGCCGGATGCCATACCCGCCCCTTTGTAGGGTACCGCTGATGGGCGATCCAGATGTGGGCCCTGAAATCATCCAGCTTGTAATATTGAACCACCTGCTCAGCGTAGCCCACGATCTTAAGGATGAAGAAATTTCGCCCGTGGGAAAGCACGAAAGCCCGCTGTTTTCCGAAAGCATCATAATAGGTCTTGTTGAGTCTGAAGGTGTTCTGGTAAACAAATTCATCCTCGGCCCGGCGATGCGTGATGCCGCCCAGATTGTTCCGGCTTATAAACGTATGAAGCACGTCCTGTTTGACCCGGACGAAATAACGCCACACATCAGGAGGCCTGACTTCAAGCCCGGGAATATCACGATGGTCATCCACATGGGGAATGGGTTCACAAAAATGGACATTAAAGCAGGGCTCGATGAATTGGTTCTCCAAGTCGTCCATAATCCCTTGCTCCAGTACGGCAATCTGGAGCATGTAGTCCTCTTCCAGGATCTCTTTTGAGACGCCGAGCATCCTGTGATCGAATCCCATGGCTGCAATGCCGCCTCCCCTGCCGTTTCCTCGATTGTGCATCTGCTTTGAAGGTTCGAAGATATGCCTTCCCCTGACCGGGATGCTGCAAGCGAATCCTGTGACCCCGCAACCTCCTTCGGCTTCGGTCTCGAAACGGGGCCTGGAGGGAAGATCCCGGACCAGCGCTGCTCTGGACTGGATGATGTTTCTTATGGTTTCCATTTCCTCGACTATTCCATTACCCCATCATGCCAATATTTCAGCATTCCGTTATTCCATTACTTTGTCTTCATATAATCCAAATGCACCAAACAATCCGTCCTGCCCACCAGCTCGGAGATGCTCTTCATGCCCAGCCTCTTCAGGATTCGCACCAGCTCTCGCTTCCAGGCCAAAAAGAGATTGATGATCCTCTGCGTTCCCCACTCCAGATCGATGAGCCCCATCAGTTCAGGGTCGGTGGTGGCAATTCCCCTCGCGCACCCTCTTCCGCTTTCACAATTGTGGCACCGGATACACTCGAGAGCCACAAGATCGGCTGTCCCTGTACAGACGCTGTCAGCGCCCAAGGCGATGATTTTGGCCACATCGTGGGGGGTCCGGATCCCTCCACTGGCGACCACCGTAATCTTGTCCCGAACCCCCTCTTCCTGAAGGAATCGGTGCACCTTTGGTACCGCGTACTCAATCGGCATGGCAATATTCTTCTTGGCAATGTCCGGCGCCGCCCCTGTTCCGCCGTAACTTCCATCCAGGTGAATAATATGGGCCCCGGCGTAATAACTGCCCACGGCCACCATGTCTACATCCGTGGGGGTAGACACCTTGACGGAAACCAATGCCTGAGGGTTTATGGCCCTGATCCAGTCCACATGTTTCTTGTGATCCTCTACGGAGTACACGCTGTGAAACGGAAAAGGTGAAAAAAGGGGATACCCAACCACGGCCTGGCGCATTCTGGCCACGCCCGGGGTCACCTTGTCTCCCAGCAGATGGCCGCCCAGACCCGGCTTTGCGCCTTGGGCGTATTTGAATTCCACAATCTTCACCCGCTGGATCGTCTCTTCCCGCACACCAAAGAGCCCGGTGGCGACCTGGGTAATGACATGATCGTCATAGGGCTTCAGCTCATCCGGATACCCGCCCTCACCGGTGCAGCAAAAGGTTCCCAAGGCTGCAGCCGCCTTAATCCGGCTGAGCATGGTTGTGATGCTCACAGAGCCGTAAGACATCCCTCCGCCGTAAAAGGGTAGGGCAATCCTCACCTTGTGGGCATTGTCCTTTCTGCGGTTCAGTTCCACCCCTACGTCCACGCCGTCGTCTGTAAATTCGGTGTCTTTCCCTTTCGGCGGCAGAACCAGACGCAGCTTGTCGAAGCCCCCTCCTGATGCACCGACTTTGTATTCAAGGCCGGCTGTGGGAGGCGTTCCGTATTCAGCCATGTACCACGTGCTCGCCAAAAGATCCGGGGTCCACCGAAAGTCACCCATGGTGTCGAAAGTGGGATTTCTTCTGATGGAAAGGGCTTGGACAGGACATTCTTCATAGC
>JARRRH010000083.1:0-13837 GCA_037380925.1 Deltaproteobacteria bacterium
ATATCGCCTTGAGGGGAATGGCCATCCCTGGCGAAAGCCTGCTCTCACTATTTCTCGAACATCATCTGGATACGCCTTTTCCTGGAGTGCCTCCGGAACCAGACCCCGAGACCGAAACAAACAACCAGGACAGGCAGCCCCACAATGTTAAAGGATTTCACAAAGGTCTTGGTACCCGATCCTGTGTCGAGCAAGGGGTTAAAACGCTGCACTTTGCTTCGCATAACCGCCACGTCTTCACGATCGTTGAGGTAATCGATGAGGTTGAGGATGAACATGGCATTCGGGCTTCTTCCGCTGGCATCCATCATGTTGTCTTTCAAGACTTCAGAGGATGCCATGAGAAATATCCTGCCCCGTTTTCCTTTCGAAATGAATTCACCCTCCCCCTCGATTTGGGAAAGATCCACCTTGGGCTTTTCCCCCCCTTCCCCTATTTCTTCTTTCCCTCCGGGTTTCGTTTGTTCTTGAGGCTTTTCAGGTATGTCCTTGCCTTCGAAATAGCTTCTAAATTCGCCTTCCAGAACATAAGCCAGGGGCTGGGTCTTGAAGGCATCCGCCGACTCGGGGGGTCGAATCAACATGGGGTTGAGATTGATCCGGCCGGTCATCTCCCAGGACCTCTCCGAGGAGCTGAAGAGCCGAGTCGCCTTCACACCCGTGTCTCCGATGCGTTTGGTGTCCAGTTCCAGGGGAGAGATCTTGTACACAACCAGGCCCTTGATGGGTTTCATAAAGGCCAGGCCATTGTTGATTTGCTCACTCTTGATTATGGGTGCGAAATAAATCGCTCGCTCGCCGCCCCCAAACTGGGACGGTAGTCGCTGCTTGAAACAGTTCTCATCCATCACATAGGCGTTCTTTATACGAATCCCATAGTGGTCCAGAAGTTTTTCAAGCCCTGTTTCCAGGAGAACAGTCCTTGCGCCCTGCGGATTTTGACCCGATGGTTCAACGTCCTGAAACCTGTCCAAAAACAGAGCCAAGCTGTTTCCCCTCATGAGAAACTGGTCGATTTGGAACAAGGCGTAGTCACTGAACCGCTCTTTCGGTCCCTCGATGATGAGACAGTTGAAGCTGTCCGGAATCGGCTCATCCTCAAGGTTAACGCTTTTGACCGAGTATCCATCGGAGATGAGGGAGGTGAAATTCTTCAGCGCTCCCGGCTCTTGCGGGTTCCTGGGGTTTGAAGGAGAAGCCGCCTTCAACGGCTGTGTTCCATGATCCGCCAGGTAGCCTATGTCTTCGTTGATATGAATAAGGGATTCCACATTCTCCGCCAAGGTTTCTTCCAACCGATTCATGTCCACCAGCTCGTACTGAGTTCCTATAAGAGGAAGCCTCATGATGCGGAGCAGGGGAACAGTGATCGCTTTTTCGCCATAGGTCATCACAAGGCCTATATTCCCCTCGCCCGCCTCTATTTTGCCACCGTCAAGGGCCGGCCACCTCAGGTCCATCACATTGTGCGATTTCGCTGCTTCCCGCAGAGCCGGTTCCTTCGAAGGATCCAAATATTCAAAGGCCAGCTTTCCATAGTGCGTGTCATTCAGTTTCCGGACAATGCTTTCAAGCTTTTCAGGGAGTTGAGGAAGCTGGTTCAATCGTACGTAGGGGGCTACCGCTTCCAGAGAAGAAGAGAGAAACAGTTGAATCCGGATCTTGTCTTCCAGGGCAAGAAGGGCGCTGATCTTGTTGTTCAGCTTTTGGATGGCCATGGTCAGCTCGTATTCCAGGCCCTCTGTTGAGGTAATGGTGGGGATGCGCTCCATGAGGTCGCCGTGGATCAAGACCAGGCCCATGTAGGCCTTTCGGAACTTGACTTCATCCTTCTCAATCGCTCGAATCTGAACCGGGAAGATGCCGTAGTTCCTGGCCAGCTTCTGGTTTTCCCTGGCCTCTTCCGTAATGTCTCCCTCCTCGGGACTCACGTCATAAAACCGGTAGTTGAAATACCGGTTCGCATACTGGCTGTATTCTCCAAGAAGGTCGTGCAAGTAGCGCTCCGTGTTGTTGTGAGGTGCGGGCAGGTTCTTGGTGAAAAAAACCTTGATCGTCAAAGGTTCCGAAAGGGTGGACACCACCTCCCGGCTTGCCTCGGAGATAGAGTAGAGCTTGTCCTTTGTGAGATCGACTCTCGCAAAAAGACTCAGGCCCACCATGTTGGCCAGAACAACCACAACCCCATAAGCCAAAAATTTGATGGTCCTCGATGAAGTCCCCCTCAAACCCATGTTGCCTCCTCTTAGTGTTTTGCGTCCATGGCAATGTGAGTCGCATAAAGGCCCACGAATATAACGCTTATAAAGTAAAGAATGTCCCTGGAATCAATGACCCCTTTGGCAATATTATCAAAGTGAAAATCCGCCCCAAGGTACTGAAAAACGTTTAGCAGGTTGGCCGGTAGAAAGAAGAGCACCTTGTCGATCAGCGTGAGCAAAAAACAAATCGCCATGCCGCCGATGAAAGCGATGATCTGGTTTCGTGTTAGGGAAGACACGAAAAGGCCGATGGCTGAAAAGGAAGCCCCCAACAACACGGCCCCTACATACCCTCCCACCACCGGTCCCCAGTCGAGCTGGCCCAAAAAGGAAACGAAAATAGGATACGCGACCGTGGGGACCAGCATGGCCGCCACAAACGCCACGCCGGCCACGAACTTGCCCAGGATCACATCCACATCGGTTACGGGCAGCGTCAGGAGGATCTCATAAGAGCCCACATTGAGTTCTTCGGAAAAAAGGCGCATGGTAACGGCCGGAATGACAAAGGCGAAGGTGATGGGAAGCAGGGAGAAGAAACTCCTGAGGCTTGCCTGATTAAAGAGGAAGAAGGTGGAAAAAAAGAACCAGCCGGTCACAACCAAAAAGATGGATATGACGATGTAGGCAATGGGTGATACAAAGTAGGTTCCAAATTCCTTTCTAAAGATATGAACAACCTGATGCATATCAGCTCTCCACGGTGAGTTTTTGAAATATTCTTTCCAGGGACTGCCTCTCCTGGTAAAACTCGAGAAGGGTCCAGTCCGTTTGTTTGATCCTGTCGTAAATGGCTCCCCGGAGGTCTTCTGCGGACCGGCAGGTCACCTTCACTTCAAGAACATCCGTATCATCGTCGCCAACCAAAACACCCACAATACCCTCAACGGAACCCAATTCCCTGACCACCGCTTCTTTTTCCGCCTTCTGAAGTGAAAGGGTGATCAGCGACTCGCCGCTTGCTGTGTGCTTGAGGCTTTCCATGGTGCCGTCAGCTACAATCTTTCCCTGGTTGATGATAACCACCCGATCGCAGGTAGCCTCCGCCTCACTCAAAATGTGGGTGGAAACCACAATGGTCTTTTCTTTTCCGATCTTTTTTATGATTTCCCGGATCTCAACGATCTGATTGGGGTCCAGGCCCGATGTGGGCTCGTCCAGGACCAAGATTTCAGGATCGTTCATCATGGCATGGGCTAGGCCGACCCGTTGTTTGTACCCCTTGGAAAGCTCCCCGATCGGCTTGTGCATGACCTCATTGAGGCCGCAGAGATCAGCCATGTGCCGAATCCGGGCGTGCTTTTCCTTTTTCTCCAGATCTCGGATGTCGGCCACGTAGCTCAGGTAATCATAGGTCAGCATATCGTGATAAAGCGGTGCCGACTCAGGCAAGTATCCCAACATTTTTCGAATTTCCAGGGAATGCTCCTCAATGGTGTAACCCTTCACCCGGATAGAGCCTTCATTAGGCCGCAGAAAGCCCGTAAGCATACGAAGCGTGGTTGTTTTCCCTGCGCCGTTGGGTCCCAGGAGACCCAGGATCTCACCCTTCTGAATGTCCAGGCCGATGTGATCCACCGCACGGACGTCCCCGAAATACTTGGTCAAATTTTCAACATGAATCATACGCCACTCCTACGAAAAACATGCCTCGCCCCCCTGTCCCCCCTCCACAGTCCAGGGCCCCGAGACGCCAAAATTCACCTATCCTCAGACAGCAAAATCCGGATTCTACCTTAATTCAGCCGCTGAGAGTGAAGGTTCCGCTACGCAAAGGGGGGGAATGCTTCTCCCTTTTTTTGCCCGCTTTTGGTGGGTGAAAAGGGAGTAAGAGGCACGCCCGGCATCACGCATCTTCAGCCGAAGGGGACGGGGCCTTCTTTATTAATGTAGTAGAGTATAAAAAATGCTCTCCCCATGTCAAGAGCGTGGACGGGTCTCCTCGGTGTGAAATCCAAAGGAAAGGCGTTTGGCGTCGAGTCGGGGCCGCAATTTCTTGCGCATTACTGCAAAACTCCACTACTCCATTCTTCTACTGCTGTGTTACCCGGAAGACTTCCTCGATGGTGGTGACACCCGCCAACACCTTTGCGGCCCCGTCCTGACGCAGGGTGACCATGCCCTGCTCAACGGCGGCCCGCTTTACGGCATTGGCATCGGATGTTCTCAGGATCAGGTTCTTCACCGCGTCGGTGAGCATCATCATCTCAAAAATTCCGGTCCTGCCCCGATACCCGGTCTTGAGACAGGAGGAACATCCCGCTCCCCGATAAACCTTTTTCCCGCTGATCATCTCCGAGGCGATCCCAATATTCTGAAGGGACTCCTCATCGGGGATGTGTGCTTCTTTACAGGCAGGACACAGGGTCCGTATCAGCCTCTGGGCCAAGATGGCAATCACCGACGAGGTGACAAGAAAAGGCTCAATGCCCATGTCGATGAGCCGGGTCACCGCACTGGCCGAGTCGTTGGTGTGGAGGGTGGAAAACACCAGGTGGCCGGTAAGGGCGGACTGAATGGCGATCTCGGCCGTCTCCAGGTCACGTATCTCACCCACCAGGATTACATCCGGGTCCTGACGAACAATGGAGCGCAGCCCGTTCGCAAAGGTCAGGTCTATCTTGGGATTCACCTGGATTTGGCCCACCCCTTCGAGCTGATATTCAATGGGGTCTTCGATGGTGATGATGTTGACGTCCGTCGTATTGATCGTGGAAAGGGCGGCGTAAAGGGTTGTGGTCTTGCCGCTTCCGGTCGGGCCCGTCACCAGAATGATCCCATAGGGAGAGTGGATGAGCCTGTCGAATTCCTTCAGCTTTTCTTGCGGCATGCCGAGGTCGGACACCTTGAGCAGGATGCTTGTCTTGTCCAGGAGGCGCAAGACCACCCGTTCCCCAAAGGCGATGGGAATGGTGGAGACGCGAATGTCTATATTCTTGTCGCCGATCTTGACCTCGATCCGTCCATCCTGGGGAAGCCTTTTTTCAGCAATGTTCATCTTCGCCATAATCTTGATCCGCGAGACCAATGCGGACTGGATGTGCCTGGGCGGAGAAAGCATGTCGTAAAGGATGCCGTCCACGCGGTAGCGAATCTTCAATCTGTTCTGAGAAGGCTCGATATGAATGTCACTGGCCCGATCTTTCACGGCCTGGGAGAGCATGAGGTTTACCAGTTTGATGATCGGCGCATCGCTCGTATCATCCAGAAGATCGCCCGTTTCTTCAATTTCGGAGATGATCAGATCCGTGTCTTCTTCATGAAGGCCCTGAATGACCTGCTCCGCAGAGGTATCCCGCATGTCATAGGCGAAATTGATCGCCGATACAATGGCCGAATGGGGGGCAAGAACCACTTCCGTCCCGTTGAGGGCGAGAAGCAAACGGAGGTCATCCATGGGCTGGAAGAGAAGGGGGTCGTTTACGGCCAGAAACGCCTTCTCCGCCGTTACAATCGGCACCATTTTGTATTTCTTGAGGAACTGAATGGGAACCTGTTCCGTGAATTCAATCACCAGGCCATCGGAGGGGAGGGCAGGCAGAAAGGAAAGCCCGAACTGGAGACTCAGAGCTTTTAGAAGGTCTGCCTCGGAAATGGCCTTCAGCCGGATCAGGATTTCCCCAATTCGACCGCCCTTTTCCTCCTGGATCTTGAGCGCTTCCCCGAGGGTCTCTTCAGAGAGACCGCTCGTTTCTTTGAGTATTTCACCGATAAGTCGATGGCTCATGTTTACCGACTACTTCTCCCACTCCAAAATTTCTCCCTTTTCCTCCGATCGGTGCTTGTACATCTTGATGCCCCCTTCTCTGATCCTGTCAATATCTTCCTTCTTTCTTTGATAAACCTTTTCTGCATCAAGAGGCGATTCCACCACGTGGGGCGTCAGAAATATGTACAGGTTGGTCCGGGCGGACGTGTCTGATTCCGTCTTAAAGAGGTGCCCAAGCCCTGGAATCGTGCCCAGGCAGGGGGTCATGGTCGTCCCCTCAGTCAGGGTTCTGTCAATGAGCCCGCCGATCACGATCGTATTGCCGTCTTTGATGACCACCGTGGTCTTGGCGACCCGTTTCAAAGTTGTGGGCAGTCCCAAAGCCGATTCCTCCTCGATCACCTGACTCAACTCCGATGCGATCTTCAGGCGCACAAACCTTTCCTGGTTGATCTGGGGCGTGATGTTGAGGGTGATACCCACGTCGCGGTATTCAAAAGTGGCAAACTCCCTTCCCGTTATATCCCCGGTCGTTTCCACCCTGGTCTGAAAGGGGATGTTTTTGGCCACAACGATCTCCGCCTCCTCATTGTCCGTGGTCATGATCTGAGGGGTGGACAGGAGATGCACGCCTGACTCGGTCTGCACCGCCTTGATCACGGCGGTTATGCTCGGAAATTCGATGCCGCCGATGGTGATGGTGTCCCCGAGGACGCCTAAAGAAAATCCGGTGGAAAAAGGAACAATGGTTTCCCCTTTTCTAAAGCTGCCGAAAGCAGCCACTTCCCTGCCCTCGTGGCTCCCGATAGGCTCTCCGGCCTGCCACTCGACACCCAGTTCGAAGTCCTTGTTCACGTCTACTTCCATGAGCAGGGATTCGATGTAAACCATGCGTCGGGCAATGTCCAGCTTGTGGATGACCTCTTCCAGCACCAGGAAGTCGTCCCGGCTGGCCGTGATAACGAGAGAATTGGTCGATTTGTCCGCAACGATCTGCACTTCCTTGGAAACGACGGGCGCCTTTCCCTTCTCCGCACCCTTGGTCTCCTGGGTCGGGAGGGCCGTCAAAACCTTGGCAAGCTCCTCCGCATTCGCATGTTGGAGGTAGTAAACGTGGACGTCCCCCTCACCGCGGGGCGTTTGCCTGTCCAGAAGCTCTATGAGCGTTCTGACCCTGATCGTATCATCTTCAGATGCGACCACAATCAGGGTATTGGTCCTTTCATCAGGCACGATTTTCATCACCGCCTCAGCAGCCGCCCCTTTTCTGGCCGCTGTCGCCCTTTTCTGAAACACTTCGCCAAGGGATTTGCCCAAAACCGCGGCCGTCGCATATTTCAAGGGGATGACCGATATCTCTTCTCCGATTCCTTCCACGTCAATGGCCTCGACGATCTTGAGAATGCGCGCGATGTTGGATTTCACATCGGTCACAATCAGCGTGCCTGTAGGCGGGTAGGGCAGCCTAAGCCGTGTCTCGATATCCTTGGAGCGGGCTGAGACAGCCGGCACGATCTTGGTAATATGCCCTGCCGGCACGGTGGTGAAACCGTTCACCTCGAGCACGGATTCAAAAACCTTGTATGCTTCATCCACCGTGATCTTTGTGGGCGAAATGATGGTGACCTTTCCTTTAACCCTTTGATCGATAACGAAATTCTTTCCGGTCAATTCACTGATGAACTTTATAAAGAGCGCAATATCCACGTCATCAAAATCAATGGTCACATAGCGGATGTCTTCTTGCTCTGTCCCTGTTCGGGCGGGTTCCTCCTTATCAGTCACCGTCCCTTTCTGACCGGACGGGCTGGTTCTTCGAGGCAAGGCTCGCCGGGGGCGGGTTTTCGGTGAGGGTGGAGCCTTCTCTTCCTCGGATATCTCCGTAACGCCTTCCTGACCGGTGACACGGGCGCCCTGAACCGTCACGGGCCAAATAGACAAACACAACCCAAGCCACAGACAACACAAAATCAATCGCACCCTGTTATGTCCCATAACCACTCTGATTGCCGTCTTCCGGTGTAAGGTGTTCTCCCTTGTCTTTCGCAATTTAGCCCTATGAAAATTCCGCCGGTTTTCACCGGGCCATTTCATAAGGCTAACATTTTACCAGAATTCCTAGTATTTGCGAAGAGTCAGGGTGTCTTCTCCATATCTGTTAGAGCATCATCTCCCGCCACAAACACATGAAACTCAGGCAATCTTTGAAGATTTTCCAGGTCCTTGTCCTCCTTTGCCCACACTTTCGCAGAGCGCTCAAGGGACGCGGCCTTTTTCAGGTGGGCCATACCCAGGTTCAACTCGCCCTTGAGTGCATAAAGGCATGCCAAGTTGTAGTGTGGATCAGCGCTCTGCGGTCTCAATCGGATCGCTTTCAAAAAGTTCTCCTGAGCGGAAGCCAGATCTTTTCTTTGCAAATAAATAACACCCAGGTTATTAAGCGCCTCTACATGACCTGGATCTAGCCTGAGCGTTTCTTCATAGAGCTTTCCGGCCTTCTCCAGTTCGCCCAGATCGTGAAATCGCTTGGCCTCTTCATAAATCTCTTGTGCCGAACGCTTCTGAACGGCCGAAGCCGGAGGTGTCGGTTTTCGTGGCTTGACATAACGTTTTGGCTCCACTGGAGCGGGCGCGACTTTTAACTGCGAATAAAACACAAATGCCAGAAGAACCACCGTCATGACCAAAAGAAAGGCCCGGACCGTTTTTACGCCCAACGGGTTCTCCTTTTTGGGGAAGGCCGCCATGATGGCGCTGTATTTCAGGGACAGAGCGTCTCGTTCCCTTTGGGCCTTTTTCAGAGCTTCATTTATATAGCTCATGATTCAACGTTTCGGAATTTCCACACCTTATTGAAAATGAATGCAGTTTCTTGAACTCTCAGTTTATGCCTCGCATCTCGCATATGGAATAATGGAATGATGCACTATTCCACCATTCCGATTGAGAGCGAAGCGAACCAAGTTCTCTTTTCAACCCATCATCTGATACAGAAGAGACATGGTCTGTGCGCCAACGATCCCGTCGACAACCAGATTGAAATCCCGCTGAAACTTGCGCACCGCCTCGGAGGTTCTCTCATCATACGTCCCTGTCTCCTCAAGGAGGTAACCCTTTTCCGCAAGAATTCTTTGGACCATCCCAACCTCAGGGGATTTCATGCCCTTTGTCAAAGTCATCCGTCCGCGTTCAATGGGGTAAATGCAAGTCACGTCCCGATCCCAGTGTCTCAGGATGAAGTCCCGAGTCACCGTCCGGTTCTTGCCTGCGTCGTCCACAGCAACCGCCCCATCTTGGTTCACCTCCCGGATCAGAAGAAATTGAGCTTCTTCTTCGGGTGTAAAGAGTGTGATTCTGAAAGGCTTTCGGAACATCACGTAGTACTCAGAATCCACGCGGAAGGAAACGAGACTCAGGGCCGCCTCTCTGGGAACGTCCTGATTGTGTTCCTCAGCCCACGTACTGAAAAGATCGAAAAGGCCGGCCAAGCTCTTTTTGCCGTTCAGGAACAGAGGGGCCTCCTTTTCTTTGGGCTTTGGCACGGCAATTTTCGCCTTGAAAGTCTGGGCAACGGCTGTCTCTTTTTGTCCCCCTGCGAAGATCTCCGAAATACGGTCTCTGGAGCTCCAGCCGGCAAATCCCGCTACAACAATCAGCAAAAGGAGCAACAGGAAAAAGGACAAAAAATTTCCCCAGGACCAGTCCCTAGGGAGCGGTTCCGTGGTCTTTGTTCCGCCTCGGAGCTCTGCGACAGCGCTCTCCACCATGCCTTTGGAGACGATGTTTTTCTCCTGGGCGTAGGCAATGAGAAGAGCCCGATCGCAAACCGCGTTGATCCGCCTTGGATTTCCCCGCGAATAGGCATAGACTCTCTTGAAGGCTCTCTCCGCGAATCTTATGCGGCCCTTCCCGCCGGCCACCACCAGGCGATGGTTCACATAGCCTTGCACATCCTTATAATCCAGCGGCTTCAGCTCATAGCGAACCGTGATTCTCTCGTCAAGCTGCCGCAAAGCCGGAGCGGCCAGAAGATCCCTAAGCTCTGATTGCCCCACGAGCACAATCTGGAGCAACTTCTCTCTTTCGGTCTCCAAGTTAGAGAGCATGCGGATTTGCTCGAGCACCGTATGAGAGAGGTTCTGCGCTTCATCGAGAAGCAGAACCGCATTCCCTCCACCGCTGAAATTTTGAATCAGGAAATGATTGAGGCCGTCAATGTAGTCTTTCTTGCTTGAACCGCCGTCCAGCCCGAACTCCTCATTGATGCTCTTCAACAGCTCCATGTCGGAGATAAAAGAATTGAAAATGAGAGCACTTTTCGTGGTTCCATTGAGGTGGCCAAGCAGGGCGCGGCATAGGGTGGTCTTGCCCGTCCCGATTCCCCCGGTGATGGTTATAAATCCCTTTCGCTCGTTGATGCCGTATAAGAGGTGATCGAGGGCCTCTTTGTGATGGGGACTCAGGTAAAGATACCGCGGGTCCGGCGTCAGGTTGAATGGACTTTCATTAAACCCAAAAAAAGACGTATACATGGCCTTACTCAAATACGTAGTTTAGGGTTTTCTCTTGACCTCTCCGATTGATGGTCAGTGAAATGGGGGATCCTGACTCCAGTCTCCTGTAAACCGAAATAATATCCGCAGGGCTCTGGATCCTGCGGTCATCAATGCCCTGGACAATGTCCCCATTTCTCAGGCCCAATCTGGAAAAAATGGACCCACTCCTTATTTGATGTATGGCCAGACCATCTGCTCTGCCGTCTTTGAAATGGGGGCGTATGCGAACCTGGGACAGGAGCGTGTTCACGTTCTGGAGAGAACTGTCCAGTTCCGAGCGACTGAGCCTGATCGTCCCTTCTTCTCCTTCACTCACCAGCCGGGGTCTGGAAGAACCCCCGGTCCTTTCCTTTGCCTGACTTTTCTTTGCCTGAGACTCTTCCATGGTCAGGATTTCATCCTTTTCGCCGACCCGCAAGACAACCCGCCCTCTCAAGATCTTTCGGACAACGGCGTCCTGCACACTGTCTCCCTCCCGAAAGAGCCCTTCTCTGTTCTTGTCCAGTTCTCTGATTACCGCGACCGCACTTTCAGGATCTCCCGCAGCGGTTCCAAGCAAAGCAAGTTTCAGCGACGTGGGTTCCAGGGTTTCGATCTCCGGTTCCTTGACCGCTTCGAGCCCTTTTTCCGGCAAACCAAAAAGATTCCTCTCATCGATCACACGGTATTGGCTCAAAGGCGGATTACTGTAGTCTTTGTCATGCGGAGCGCCCTCAACCACAATCTGATCCACGTGAACCTGCATCAGCTCTGCGCGGACGATTCTGTAGAACGCATCCACCCCGCCGTAAATGATTGCGAAAAGAGCCGCAAGATTAAAAAGGATATAGTAGAACTTATTCATAGAATACGCAGTCTCGGCTGATCTACAGGTCCTTGAATGGCAAAGGAGAGCTTTCCCCCTTTCAGCTTTTGATTGACGTATTTCATGGTCAGAGGGTCGGAAGCCAGGCTCTTGTAAAACTCCCCAAGAGGCTCAACAGTTCCTTTGAGGTCAAGCCCGCTCTGCATTATTTCCCGACGCAAAATGACCCGGCCGCTGATCGTGCCTCGAAGATTCGGTCCTTTGAGTTCAGCCCGGTTCACCTCCAGTTGACGATTCTTCAGAAGCAGTCTCACCCACAATTCTTCGAAGTCAATGGATTGCAAGCCGAACAGAGGCTGGAGAAGGGCCACGTCTCCCCTGGACAGCTTCAAATCCGCTTCCCCGGTACCCTCTGTGGGAGAACCGGCTCTTCCGGTATAGGTGAGGGTTCCATCGATGTCCCCCGTGATAGGACGGCCGACCATCCGCAGAAGGTCTTCATGCTTTTCAATCTGCATATCCTTCAATTCTAGGTTGAGGTCGATCGGCCCTTCCAGTCCACCGTTACTGAAACGAGCGCGACCCTTGAAGCGTCCCCCGTAGGCCAGTCCCTTGAAGCTGAGTTTTGGCTCGCCTTGAAGCAAAGACCACAACCCCGGTCTGAGCGAGAGGCTCTCGGCCTCAAACAGCGTTCCTTCAGCTTTTTCCCTGAGGCATACCCTTAGGCCCAAAACCTTCATGCCTAAGGTCAACAAAGAGGGGGCCACGGTTTCAATGGACAGGCTCCATTCAGGGTTGCCCTTCTCCACAGACGCGACCAAATAATCTCTGAATGCGTCGGAAGGGAAAAGAACATAAAGAAACACCCCGGCGAGCAACAGGCAGTAGAGAATATAGGCCCACCATCTCTTGTGTTTCCTAGCTTCCTCCATCATAACTATCCTACGGGTCTATCCGATTTTATGCAACCTTTTCTTGTACTTTCAGCTATTCGTAGGTCACGGCCTGAAGGACCGCTTCCAGGAAACCGGCCTCTCGAACGTTTTCCTTAATAGAGATCCTCTTGATGATGATCGCTTTTCGGGGTAGCTCCACCCGATGCAGATACCCTGCAAGCTGGTCCAGCGTAATGCCTTCCAGTTTCATTTCCACCATGGATTCCTTGTAAGCGCCTGTTCCTTTTGAAGTGGACGGTTTCATATACTTGATCTTCTCCTTTACCCCCACTTCACCGGCCGCTCTTTCGAGAAAGGTAAAAAGGGTGAACCCTTTCTCTCGCCTTGCAATGAGCTGCTCCATGCCTTGGGATCCCCGTTGAAGGCCTCTGTACTCTGCACTCAGTTTCAGGATCTCCTCCAGGCCGGCTTGTTTGGCTATAATCCCTTTTTGGAGCCGTTCCCTTTTTTCAAAAAAGGGCATGACGAGATACTGAACCACAAAGAAGATCCCAATCACGCATGCGGCGATGGACACCACGTATTTTTCTCGCTTTGCAAGTTTCATAAGGAAGACACCTCAAGCGATGGAGTATTACTCCAATCTTCTTTGGAGTTTCAGATCGAACTCAACTCGCTTTCCTTTTCGATCAAGGTTGGCAGAAGCAATGGTCACCGTCGTGAAGTAGCGCGAGGGTTCCAACTTCCCTTTAAGGGTGTCCACCGTGTTAAAGTTGTCCGTATCCCCGCTGACTTGGACCGTTTCAGGATCGATCACCATCCGGCTGACGTGCACGTCCATGTCCTTGGGAACCCGCTCGGAAATATCCTTAAGCAGGTCTATCACCCGTTCATCCGTTTTCACTCCCGGCATCATCAAAGCGGATTTCTTTATTTCATTGATTCTGGCCTTCATCTCCTGTACCGGCGCCTGCACCCGGGTAACTTCAGGAAACGTTTTCTTGTACACCTCGGTTACCTTCCCATCAAGAGCATCATACCTTTTCTTGAGGAGATGGTAGTCAACACCGAAATCAAAACCCAAAATAAAGAGCACCACAAGCAAAAGGATCGCCGCTTTTCTAATCTCTCTGGTAGAGCCTAGAACCTGCTTCTTGACTTCGAATTCACCCTTCCTGAAATTGAATCCCCGAACCCGTTTATCCTCCCTGAGCGTCAAAGCCAGGGCGTGATCCATCAAGGCAGGCTTCCACATTCCATAAATATCTGCGCTCATGCGAACCCGTTTATCCTGGCTCACATCGACCGGGACTGCGGGGACTTCTAATAGCCGCTCCAGCACGGCTCCCGTCTCCGGATTGAGTGCACCTCGCCCTGTAATAAAAACCCGTTCAATGGTCACATCCTTGTCGTTTTGGCTGGAGAAGGCGTGGACCGTGTTTCGGATGGTTCCACAAACAGCCTTCAGAGAGGATTCCATCTGGTCGGATAGGGTTATCTCCTCTTGAGAGGCGGCCGAAAAACCGTTGGATGAGAAGGGACGTATGAGCGCGATACGACCGCTCACGTAGAGGATCATGGTGTGGTTCCTGCCCCCAATATCCAGGAAA
>JARRRH010000084.1:0-10403 GCA_037380925.1 Deltaproteobacteria bacterium
TCCATAAGCTCTATCACCCCAATACTCCAAAAGTCAGCTTCTTGGCGGAGCCGGGATGACCGTTTCCAGAAAGGTGATATCTCAAGACGGCTTAAGGCTCTAGCCTAACCGCCCTGCCCGTTCCGCTTAAGCTCCGCCCGAGATTCGCGTATGAACCGGGTCAGATACCGGATCACATCCGGATGATAGATGGGCACATCCTCCAGTTCATGCTTCACGTCCCGGGTATCCAAATGGAACGATTCGCCGTCCACGTCATGGCGATAGACAAAATCCACATCCGGATTGCCCATGATCAGAGACGTGAGAGACCCTGCTATGTCCCCAAAGGGGGCCAGATCAATGTGATCCCGCTTGAAAGAAGCATAAACCTCTGTCCCTTCCCCCTCCCCGGACCGGATGTGAAAATCTCCCTCGCACCGTCGGCTCGCCTCACGGAAGAGAGACAAGCCGAGCCCCACCCGGCGCGTGGTTCGGGTAGTGTAAAAGGGGTTCAGAACCTCCTCCAAAAGGGAAGCCGGAATGCCTCGGCCGTTGTCTCTAATGGTAATTTCAAGCCGGTTCCCCTTTCGATCCTCATTTACAGCAATGTCGACCGAGGTAGCCCCGGCTGCGATCCCGTTTTCCACAATGTCCATGATGTGAAGGGACAGCTCCCTCACCTAGTGCCCCACTACCTTTCTGCCGGACTCCTCTCTCAGGGCCATACGAATCTCGGTCAGGCTCGGAGCTTCCAGCACAAAGGATGTTGTGCGCTGCCCGATGTCATCCAGAAAGTGAGCGTCTGAAAAACTCACCAGAGTAAATCCGCCCACTTCAGGAAGCTTAGACTCCGCTTCCTCCAGGCTCAGGTGGCGAGAAAGCTCCAGACCGTCTAATTCCATATCCGGTGGAATGAACCCGAGCTGGCCCAAGATGCTGAAACTCGGTCTGTCCACATGGGATGCAATGGTTAGTCCCCCCAAGCGGTGGACCTCCTTCACCACTTGATCCAATGCCAACCCGGTTGCCGCTATGAGGAGCCGATCGTTGAACCCCTCTACTTCATCGAACTCATTCGCCACTACTTGGTCCCCAAAAAGCTCCGGCCTGTTTGTGCCTCGGAGGTGGCGGTAGATCAGCTCCTGCATTTTCAGAGCCTGCATCTCAGTGTCAAAAAAGGCTAGGGTGTGAACCTCCTCCCGGGAATTGATCTCCATGCCGGGGATCACATGAATTCCTCTCTGTGAGCCCGCCCTCATGACAGCGCCCACATTCTCCGCAGAGTTGTGATCACATACGGCGATGATATCCAGGCCGCTTTCCAGGCTTTTTTCCACAATCGCCCGAGGGCTCATATCCAGGTCTGCACAGGGCGAAAGGCATGAATGAATATGCAAGTCCGCTCTGAAAACTCTCACCTCTCCATCCTGCCGATCCCGAACTCGTACAGGCGACCCGCCAGGAGATAGGCCGAAGAAGGAGACATCAGAATCGGGATGCCCTCCTCTTCCGCCTTGGCTTTCGTATCGTCATCAGGGGCTCTCCCGTTCACCAGTACGATGCCCGCCAGCTCTCTTAGAACGGCGACAGCCACAATATTTTGATGCCCTTGAACCGTAAACCAAAGGGAGCCGGGTTGAGCATTGGCCATTACATCGCTGAGAAGGTCGCCACAGTATCCTCCTGAGACCTCCTTATCTAAGCCCTTCCCCGCTGCCGCAGGGTCCAGTTGAAGTTTCTTTTGGATCTCATCGACATTCATTGTATCTGCTCTCCCTGCTTCTTCTCCCATCCCAGAAAAACGCAGTCCTCAATCGATGCTTTCCCATCCACCACATCCTCTGCAAAGGTCCGGCAGTCGGGCGCACCGCACATACTGCACTCCTTCCCGGGGAGCTTTTTCACGAACTCTTCTACTCGCTCCTGTCTTCTGATCGCCTCGGCAATGGACAACGGCTTTTTCTCTCGGCTCAGGGGCTTTTTCTCCACTTCACTGAAAAACCATCCTTCTTTATACGCTTTCTGAGCCTTAGCGAATCTCAGCCTTTTTTCTTGGCCCAACATACGGGCCATCCGCTGAATGGTTCTTTTTGCTTCATATCGGTCCGCCACAGTCAGCGGTCCCCCGATGCAGCCCTCCGCACAGGCCCTGAATTCGAAGTACTCAATGTCATTAAAGAGCCCCATCTCAATCTTCTCCAAATAAAGAATGATCTTCTCAAAGCCGGACACGGCCAGATAGGTCCCTTCATCCAGTCCTGATATTTCACCCCCGCTAATGCTCCAGCTTATACCGACGCCGCCGGAGCGAAGGAGCATGACATCTTCGCCCTCGTCGGAGAGATTTTTCCTCACCAAGTCATAGACCTCGTTGATCCCCAAGGCACCGTCAAGGTACGACCTTTCGCTGAACATGGGTTCGTTTATAGACATCATCTTTGCCGAGCAAGGTGTGACGTGGTATACACCGAGGTCTTTGGTTTTAAGCTGACCTTTGCCGTAGAGCCGCTTTTTGAGTTCTCTGGCTGCAATTTCCCGCGGAGGAATAATGGGGATAATGTGGTTCAAAAGAGACGGGAAGCGATAGGCGATCAGCCGGTTCACCACCGGACACACCGATGAAATCAGAGGCCATACAGCCTCCTCTTTGCCGCGATTTTCCTGGATGTAGAGCTCGGTGGCCACATTACAAAGCTCATGCATATAAGCCTGGTCGTAAACATATTGAAAAACCCTCCGAAGCGCCAGAAGGATGTCGTTCGGCATCACGTCTTCACCAAACTGACCGTACAGAACCGGTGATGCGCTGATAACGGTGTATGGACTAAACCTGGAATCACCGCTTCCTGTCGTAATCGCCTTGATCGCACCGCGAGGACAAACACGAATACATTCGCCGCAATCTATACACACGCCCTCTATGCGCGCTACGCGGTTGTTCTTGACGCGAATGGCCTTTGTCGGGCAGGCCTTCATACAAAGGACGCACCCGTTGCACTTCTTTTCGTCAATCTGAACATAGTGCTCGCAGCTTCTCTCTGTATGCTCGCTATTCACTGCTGCTTTTCACTCCAAAGAATATCTTCACGCGCGTCCCTTGACCTTTCTCCGATTCGATTTCAAGCCTGTCGGCATTTTTCTGGATATTGGGAAGGCCCATGCCGGCACCAAACCCCATCTCCCTCTGTTCTTCCGAGGCAGTGCTGTAGCCTTCGTTGAGGGCGAGCTCAATATTCTCGATCCCGGGACCTGTATCCTTCACATCAATCACGATGGCGTCCGTGTCCACTTTCAGGGTTAGGGTTCCGTCGGCACCGTGCATCACGACATTCATTTCCGCTTCATAGGCGCAAACCGAGGCTCGCCTTATGAGACTTGAATCGAAGCCGATGGTCTTCAAAATATCCTGGATCTGAATAGACACATCTCCGCCTCTCATGTAGTCCCTAGCCTTTATGGCAAAGTTTTTGGTCAGATGGGGCATGAGAAAACAGAGGGCTCACTCGGCCGATTTTTGCTCCACGCCTCGTAGTCCTTGCCTGAAAAGCCTTCCGCAAGCCGTGTACATGGTAAAGGGGGTCGATAAGAGAGGCAAGTCATGAGTGCGAGCCAGAGCGATCATGTCCTGCTCCGGTCGCTTGCCCCTGACCAACACCACGGCAGCTACCCCGGCGATAACTGCCGTGCGGATGACCTGAACCGTATTGAGGCCCGAGAGGACCACCACGCCGTCCTTTGAGCCCCTGAGGAGATCGCTCATCAGGTCACTGCCTGCGCCGGCCTTGATTATCATGTCCAGCTTGTGCTCACCCAGGATGACGTGGGCCCTTAAAATCTCTTTGATCTCCGATAATGTCACGGCGAGCGTCTCCCCCCCTAAGACCCTTTCTACTCATATCGATCCAAAATGTTCTCGATGCGATCCAAAGTGACCCCGCCGTGAGTATCCTCATCGACCACAATCACGGGAGCAAGACCGCAAGCTCCCAGGCACCGGACCGCCTCCAGTGAAAAACGCCTGTCTTCCGTGGTCTGCCCGACCTGAAGGTGCAGTTTGTCCCCCAGCGCCTTAACGATGTTTTTTGTGCCCCGCACATAGCAGGCGGTTCCGAGACAGACCTTGATGACATGTCTGCCCCTAGGGACCATGGAAAAAAAGGAATAAAAAGTCACCACCCCATAGATGGTGCTGCCCGGTATGCTGAGCGCCTTTCCGATGTATTCCTGAAGCTCTACCGGGAGATAGCCCGTAACGCCCTGGCATTCCTCCAGGACCGGGATGAGGCATCCCGGCTTTCCCTTGTGGGCATCAATGATCTCATCCACTTTTGCCATCACTTCAGGGGTGAGGTCCGGATTGATTGCTTCCAGATTCTGCCCGTAAAACATCCTCTTCTCTCCTTAAGCCTTTTCGAGTCTCACAGCACTGACCTTGTATTCAGGAATTTTGGCCGTGGGATCAAGAGCCGTGTTGGTGAGTTCATTTGCCGCCGCCGCCGCATAATGAAAAGGGATAAAGATAGTTCCCTCAACAGCTTTATCGGAGATCGCCGCCCTTGCCGTAATCTCGCCTCGTCTGGAGGCCACCTTGACAAGGTCCCCGGCCCCGAGTCCATACGCCTCAGCATCTTTCGGGGAAATTTCAACAAAGCACTCCGGTGCAAGCCGGTTGAGTCCTTCGGATTTCATGGTCATGGTCCCGGTATGGTACTGATAGAGCACGCGCCCGGTTGTCAGGTAGAATGGGTACTCTTCATCGGGCAACTCGGCCGGCGGGATCCATTCAAGAGCGTGAAACACACCCAACCCACAGGTAAACTGATCCACGTGAAGGCACGGCGTTCCCGGGTGATCCGTGCCGGTGCAAGGCCAATGGATACCCTCCTTCTTCAGACGCTCATAATTGATGCCGCAATAAGAAGGGGTCACCTCTGCAATCTCACCCATGATGGCTTGAGCGCTGTCATATTTCATGGGATATCCGAGCCGGCCTGAAAGGTCGCTCAGGATCTTCCAGTCCTCCCTGGCCTCACCCGGGGGCTCCACAGCCTTGCGGACACGTTGTACTTTCCTTTCCGTATTGGTAAAGGTCCCCTCTTTTTCCGCAAACGACGTTGAGGGGAGCACCACATGGGCCATCCTGGCTGTTTCGGTCAGGAAGATATCTTGCACAACCAAAAACCCCACACTCTCAAGACACGTTCTGGCATGCCCGAGATCAGGGTCGGAAACCATGGGATTTTCCCCAATAATGTAGAGCGCCTTGAGATCCCCCAGGCGGGCTGCTTCCATCATCTCTGTAACCGTCAACCCGTCTTTGTCCGGCAAATGCTCCACGCCCCATGCCTTGGCCATGCGTTCCCGGACCGCCAAATCGCCCACCTTCTGATATCCGGTGTACACATTCGGCAGAGCCCCCATGTCACAAGCGCCCTGCACATTGTTTTGGCCCCTAAGGGGATTTACGCCCCCGCCCTCTATGCCCACGTTCCCGCACAGCATGGCAAGGTTCGCCAGAGACTTGACATTGTCCGTCCCGCTGATGTGCTGCGTAATGCCCATGGCATACAGGATCGATGCTGCCGGTGCCTCAGCATAAAGCCGGGCCGCTGCAACGAGCTGATCCTTTGGAATACCCGTGATTTCTTCCACGTACTGCGGGGTGTATTTCTCAACCATTTTTTTCAGCTCATCGAGCCCCACAGTCCTTGAATTGACGTACCCTTGGTCGAAGAGGTTCTCCTTAATAATGACGTGCATCATCCCGTTGATCCAGGCCACATCGGTCCCCAGCTTCTGCCTCAGCCAGAGGGTGGCAAATTGGTGGATCGGGATCCTGCGGGGATCGACCACGATCAATTTCTTCCCCTTGAGCGTTACCGCCCGCTTCACGTAGGAGGAGAGAACAGGGTGGTTTTCTGTCGTATTCGACCCCGTGATGAGGATGACATCGGCCTTTTCGATGTCTTCTATGGGATTGGTCATGCTGCCACTCCCGAACGCCGCGGCCAGACCGGCCACAGTCGAGGAGTGTCAGAGCCGCGCACAGTGATCGATGTTGTTTGTCCCAATCACAACCCTCGCAAGTTTTTGTGCCACATAATTGTCCTCGTTGGTGATCCGCGCGCTGCTCAGAACAGCGATGGCGTCAGGGCCTGATTCTGCTTTTATCTGCATGAACTTTTCCGCCACAAGGTTTAGTGCCTCATCCCAGGAAGCTTCTCTAAAACGTCCGTTCTCACGAATCAAAGGGGTCTTCAAGCGATCCGGATCATGGATAAAATCGTTTCCAAACCGCCCTTTCACGCAAAGGCTGCCGTAGTTCGGCCCCACATCCTCGACCCCGGTCACCTTGATCACCCTGTCGTCCCTCACATGGAGATAAAGCTGGCAACCGACACCGCAATAAGAGCACGTGGTGCGCACCAGCTTGGTCTCCCCTTTTAAACGGCCGGGCAGTTCCAGATCCTTCTTCGGCAAAAGGGCACCAACCGGGCAAGCCTGGACACACTCCCCGCAAAAGACACAGTCGGAATCCTTCAAGGCGAGGTCCCCTTTGGCCACAATCTTGGCCGCGGATCCGCGGTATCCGAAACTGATGGCATTGTTCACCTGGATTTCATTGCACGCCTGCACACATCGGCCGCAAAGAATGCACCGTGAGAGATCCCGAACAATGAAAGGATTGACCGTCTCTATGGGATATCGCGGTTCGGAAGGCTCGAAAGGGTTGGTCCTAACCTGGTATTTGATGGCCAATTCCTGCAAACGACAATCGCCGTAAGCCGGACAGATGTCTTGGTGCTCCTCTGCGGCCAGGGCACTGAGCTGGAAGTCCGCCCACGAGTCTATGTCCAGGTCCTGAACCAGGCAGTTGTGGTGGCCCGAGGCGAGGAGCAGTTGAAGGTTCACGCGCCGGGCCTGCATAATCCGCGGCGTCTGAGTTCTCACCACCATATTGGCTGCCGCAGGCATGGCACAGGAGGCAACGAGTGTCCTTGCGCCTTCCACTTCCACCAAGCAAATTCGGCAGGCCCCGGTAGGAGAGGCCCCTTTCAAGTAACAAAGGCTGGGAATGTCTATCCCGTTGCGGCGAGCGACCTCCAGAATCGTCTCGCCCTGTGTAAACCCGAATTCGTGACCGTCTATGACGATGATGTTTTCAGACTCCATTCGTGCGTATTCCTTTGCTATGGGTGGTTTTCATCCGTAAATAGCTCTTTTCCTAGGGCAAAAAAACCTTGTGAGTATAACAAAAAAAGGATCTTTTTCAAAAAAATTTTTTCCTCTGGAATGACGAGAGCTTATGATCAAAGGGAAAAATAATTTGACAAAAAAGCTATTTCCCAATAAACATACCACTTTTGAATGTATATTCCATATTTTTTCACTATAGTTTGAGCTCTTGCGGGCCCCCCGCCCAAAAGGCAAAATCGTGATTGACAGAGAACGATGCAAGGGCTGTTACCTTTGTGTGGAAGTCTGTCCCAATCAAAACATCGAGGTGGATAGGGCCTTGAACAAAAAAGGCTACTATCCCGCTCGATTCAAAGAAAACCCTGAAGAAGACGAAAAAGGCTGCACCGGATGTGCCCAGTGTGCCACGGTCTGTCCTGAAGTCGCCATCGAGGTGTATCGTGCCAAGTGAAAAAATGTTGATGCGAGGATCCCATGTGGTGGGCGAGGCCGCCGTGCGAGCCGGATGTCGTTTTTATGCGGGATATCCCATCACCCCCCAAAACGAGCTGCCCGAGTACCTCTCCGCCCGAATGGTGGATGTGGGAGGCACATTTATACAAGCCGAAAGCGAAATCGCATCGATCAATATGGTCTTGGGCGCTTCGGCGGGGGGAAGCCGCGCCATGACCTCTTCTTCTTCGCCCGGCATCGCTTTGAAACAGGAGGGAATCTCTTACATGGCGGGCCAGGAATTGCCCGCCGTAATCATCAACATGATGCGTGGGGGGCCCGGATTGGGGAATATCGCCCCCTCCGCTGCGGATTACTTTCAGGCAACCCGGGGCGGAGGTAATGGAGACTACCGCACGCCCGTGCTGGCGCCTGCAGGATGTCAGGAACTGGCGGAACTGACCTTCGTTGCCTTCGACCTGGCCGATGCCTATCGGAGCCCGGTGCTTTTGCTCGGAGACGGGCTCATGGGGCAGGTCATGGAACCCGTTGTCTTTCCCGACTTCGTTGATCTCGAGACCCTGCCCAAACGAGACTGGGCTCTCACCGGTTGCAAAGGCAGAGATCCGCGCGCCCTCTTTTCTATGTTGCTCGACACGGACGTTCTGTACCGGCACAATCTTCATCTTCAAGAAAAATATGATCTCATAACCGCCAAGGAACAGAGATGGGAAACGATCATGGCCGAGGATGCGGAAATCATCGTCGTCGCTTACGGAACCGCTGCTCGTGTTGCGGAAAGCGCCATGGAGGACCTGCGTGGACAGGGTTTGAAGGTCGGTCTCTTTCGACCGATCACCTTGTGGCCCTATCCCACAATCCCCTTGCGCCGGTTGGCCTCGAGCGTACAAAAGGTAGCTGTTTTCGAATTGTCTCTGGGTCAAATGCTTGAAGACGTGATTCTCTCTGTAGGTGAACGGGCCGAGACCTTCTTTTACGGAATACCGGGAGGGCCTGTGCCCACACCGGCAGAGATTGCCGAATTCATCCGATCAGCCGTTACCGGCGACGGCAAAGTAGGACGGAGGATTGAAGTATGAACGCCGAAGTTGCCTATAAGAAAGTTTTTGAGAGGCCGAAGTCCTTGAAGGAAACACCCACCCACTACTGTCCGGGTTGCGGCCATTCCATTGCTCACCGGCTGGTGGCGGAGTGCTTGGACGAGCTGGGTCTCCGGGAAAAAACCATTGGCGTCCCTCCCGTCGGCTGCGCGGTTCTGGCTTACAATTATTTTAACTTTGACATGATCGAGGCCCCCCATGGTCGTGCCCTCGCCGTGGCAACCGGCATTAAAAGAGTGCAGCCCGACAAATTCATCCTCTCATATCAGGGTGACGGAGATCTCGCCGCTATTGGAACCGCGGAAACCATCCATGCCGCCAACCGCGGCGAGGTGATTTCCACCGTATTCATCAACAACGCCATCTACGGCATGACAGGGGGCCAGATGGCTCCCACAACCGTGCTGGGGCAAGAGGCAACCACCACACCTGGAGGCCGGGATCCGAAGCTTCACGGCCGACCTATCGACATTTCATCTATGATCGCCATCTGTGACGGGGTCGTTTATGTGGAGCGCTGTTCCCTGGCTTCGGTGAAGGACATCCGTCGTGCCAAGAGGGCCGTCAAGAAATCCTTTCAGAGCCAGGTGGACGGTTTAGGGTTTTCGCTGGTGGAACTGCTGTCCCCCTGCCCCACCAACTGGAAGCTTTCACCCAAGGATGCTTGGGTTTGGGTCAACGACGTGATGGTCAAGACTTACCCGCTGGGCTTGATCAAAGACACCACCGGATATGAGGACAAGAAATGATAAGGCGAACCATTTTTGCCGGCTTCGGGGGCCAAGGGGTTTTGCTCATGGGCTATGTTCTGAGCCACGGTGCAATGCACAAAGGCCTGAATGTCACTTACTTTCCCGCTTATGGCGCCGAGATGCGGGGAGGAACAGCCAACTGCACCGTTACCCTCTCGGACAAGAAAATCGCCTCCCCGGTCGCTTCAAATCCGGACATTCTGGTGGCCATGAATTTCCCTTCCCTGGAGAAATTCGAACACACCGTAGTGAAGCAGGGCTTGGTCTTCTTGAATGCTTCCCTCATCTCCGGAGACCTCTCCCGCGATGACGTGGAAGTTCTGAGAATACCTACAGCGGAACTCGCTCGAGAGGTGGGATCGGACCGGGTGATCAATATGGTTATGATCGGCGCCTTTTGCGCCAAGACCGACTTGCTCACCATGGAGGAAACCTTCAAAGGCATGGAGGCGGCATTGAAAGGTAAAGAAAGGTTTTTTGACCTGAACCGGAAGGGCATTGAACGGGGATTTTCCTTCATCGCCAAAGGAAAGTGAGTAAACGTCTCGGAACTTTTCCGAGTGACTGAGAAAAATAAAAGCTCTTTAACTTGCGAATTTCTGCGTCGCAGACGGAATAATGGAATGATGGAATATTGGAATGTTGGTTTTGAAAAGGAAAAGTTTGATTTTCAACGTGGTTATCTCAGGTTCAAAAGGATGTGAAAAAACCGACCAAGTAATCGGCTGTACACTTGCCCCAAAAGCCCATTATTCCACCATTCCAGTATTCCAGTTGTGAGCAAAGCGAACAAATTCCCCTATCCGCGTTGGTATTTCCTGAACTTTTCAACCTCTTCCTTTAACCAGTCTGGCCAGTAGGCCTCTTCGATGGGATAACTGGCATCAAGTGCCTGAAAGGAACCTTTGCCGGTGACGGT
>JARRRH010000085.1:0-7339 GCA_037380925.1 Deltaproteobacteria bacterium
TTCAAATAACAATCCTCCCAGTTCAGGCACTCGGACCCGATGCACTGGTCAGACGTACAGGACAGGGCATCCCAAAGAGGATCGTCGTCCCTCATCCAGTCCAGTTCTGCCCGATCAGCGAACTCGGTCTGTTCCAGCCATTTCGCTATCTCTTCCTGCGCTTTTTCCTGACCCCTTTTGAACAGAGTGGGTCGGGCGAACGTCTGATGGTACCGGTGAAGGCATAGGTAATTCTTCCTCCCTTTCATGAGCACCGCATCGATGTCATGGTCTATAGAGAGGGACAGAAGAGGGATGTCTTTGAAAAAGATCTGATCTTGAAGATTCCTTGTCCCTGTGGATATGACCGTTTTCTTTTTCGAAAGAACAGCGGGCAGCAGATACCCCAGAGTCTTGCCGGTGCCCGTTCCCGCCTCTGCAATGGCTGAGGTTTTTTCACGAATGGCTTTTTCTATGAGGCGCGCCAATGCCAACTGAAAGGGCCGAAATTCGAAACCTTCGAGGGTTCGAGCGAGCAAACCCCGACGCCCCAAAATGCTCTCAATAGGATCCACGAAAGGCTTGGCCATAAAACGACTATAGTCTGTGAAACAAGGACCGTCAATGGCGAAGGAAGCTTGATTCCACGGCCTCTTTCTGATCGCGAAAGAACGGACGCAAATGCTAACATCTTCGCACGCTTTTTAGTTGACCGTCGGCGCTAAAACCTGAAAAAATTAGAGGTGTCATGTTCCGGGACCGGCTTTGTCACAAATCTGTTTCACAAGACTGACATGTTACAGACAATGAAAAAACTGCGGATGGGATCTTTTTGGGGCCTTTTTGTGTTTGCCTTTCTCTTTCAGAGACAAGCTTTCGGACAAGAGGATATCGCGGAGATTTCACGACAATGTGCCTCTTCCGTAGTCACCATGGTCACTTTCAACGAGGACCACGAACCCATCTGCTGGGGGACGGGCTTCTTCTTGGACACGCAGGGCCATGTGGTAACGAATCATCACGTGCTGGCCGGCGCTTTCACCGCGATCGCAAAAACCATAGATCAAAGGACAGGACAGGTTCTTGAGGTCGTTAAGGACGACCCGGACCTGGACCTGCTTGTCGCCAAAACCTCGTTGAGGGACACTATGCCCGTGGTTCTGGGCGATTCGGGCCGGGTTTTTGCCGGCCAATGTGTCTTTGGCCTAGCCAACCCGCATGACTTTCACGCAACCCAGTTCACAGGTGAAGTCATCGCCGTCAGAGAGGCCGAGGATATGGAGTTAATACAGATGACCGTGCCCGTATGGCCGGGATGCAGCGGGGAGCCCATCTTTGAACTATCAGGAAAAGTGATTGGGATCGCAACAGCCTTTGTGGATCTTGATGAAGACCTCAACTTTGCTCTCCCTGTCAAGTACCTGAATAGATTGAAACCCCTGGGGCGAGAAATCTCAGCCCTGCCGGCTGTGGCCACCCGGTTTGAGGCCGCGCTCAGAGGACAGAACCTTGTGGAGGTCCTGGTGACACGCCTTTCAGAATCAGCGCCGTTACGGATTCAAGGCCGCGTGCCGCTGTATGAGCCCCTCATTTTCTCACAAAGACCAAAGGCCCTGAACACACCGTGTGTCGAGGCCGGGGTGGTCTACTTCAAAAACGGAAAGACCCTGCTCTGCGACAGGGCTTGGAAAAGAGGAAAAACGGTTTTTCTTGTGATTCACGGCAAGAATTTCGCGGTGGGTTATGATGAGGCCAGGATTGAGATGAAGCGGTCTTTCGGTCTCTAGTACTGGGAATTAGCTTCGGTCCAAACTCTGAAGGCTTCCCCAAGGTAATTTGCATAAGGCGTGCTTCATTGCGGTTTTTTCGTCCTACCAAAAAAGCTTATTTCCTTTCGAGGCCGAACCGCTTTACCGTCACGTGCCGCCTCGATGGAAAAGTGGTTCAGGCATTTTTGCCCAACCCGGGACGATTGCTGGAGTTGCTCCTCCCAGGAGCCCCGGTCTATCTGGAGCATGCGGAGAGTCCGGGCCGCCGCCTCCCTTTGACTGCGGTGGCTGTTGAGAGAGAAGGTCACAGGGTTGTTCTTCACACCCATAAGGCCAATGATGTGGCCCGCTATCTCATAAAGAACGGTGCTGTCCGCAGCCTCCAGGGCTTTGAAATTCTTCGAGGAGAGGTGACGAGGGGGAAGAGCCGCTTTGATTTCCTGCTTGAGAACAAAGGCCAAGAAGCCCTGGTGGAAGTCAAATCCTGCACCCTCTTCAGCCGCCGGGTGGCCATGTTTCCCGATGCCGTCACGGCAAGGGGCAAAAAACACCTGGAGGAACTTGCGCGCCTCTCGGACAAAGGGGTCCTGTGTGCCGTCTTGTTTTTGATTCAATGGCCCCTGGCGGAGTTCTTTATGCCTGATTTCCACACGGACCTCGAGTTTGCCAAGGCCATGATGGAAGCAAGGGAGAAGGTGCTCTTTCTTCCCCTGTCCGTGAGATGGCGGAAAGACTTTTCCCTCCTGGCCAGGGAAGCCAGACAGGTCGCCGTTTTGTGGGAGGCCTTGGACCCGGAGGTCCACGACGGGGGAAGCTACCTCCTCCTGCTGAGATTGCCGGAAGAAACCGGCATCGCCGTGGGGGGGCTGGGCCGGCTCCGCTTGCGGCCCGGCTTTTACCTCTACGTGGGTTCTGCTGCAAAAAATCGCACAGCGCGCCTAGAGCGGCACAGACGGCTGAAGAAAAAGGCCTTCTGGCACATTGATTACTTGAGAGCGGCTTCAGAGCTGCGGGCGGTGCTTCCGGTGAGGTCTACAGACAGGCTGGAGTGTGAGATCGCCCGGGCTTTGCACAGCCTCACGGGGTGGGTGGTACCGGGTTTTGGTTCATCGGATTGTGCATGCCCTTCCCACCTTTTCGGCATGGCTCAAAACCCTCTCGCCCATCCGGCCTTCCATCACCTCCTACAACACTTCAGAATGGAGAGGCTCATTGATAAATATGAATACAGCCTCAAATGAGGCTGGAAATTCGAAGCACGAAACCCGAAATCCGAAACAAACTCAAATCACCAAAATTGTCGGCACAATATGCCCACACCCCGCCAGCGCGCCCCTAGTTTCGAATGAACAAAACCTCACCACATGGCATGGCGTCCTCAGCCCTTATCCCAGCCAGACCAATCTTTGTTTCTGTCATTGAGACATTTGAAATTTGGATTTGTTTCGAATTTCGATATTCGGATTTCGGATTTAGCTATTTCGTTTTTGGGATAACAGGCATAGTCGCAGGTACACAGCGGCGCCTGAAATGCAACCACTGCTACCATTTTATGAGGGCGCTACCCCAGGTGAGACCGCCCCCGAACACCGGCAGGCAAACAAGATCCCCTTTTTTGACGCTTCCATCTCTGACCGCCTCGTCCAGAGCGATGGCACAAGAGGCTGAGGAAATGTTCCCATAGCGATCCAGGGTGACGTAAAATTTTTCCATAGAAACTTTCAGGTTTTTGGCCATAGACTGGAACATGCGCAGGTTGGCTTGATGAGGGATAAACCAGTCGATATCTTCCACAGCCACACGATTGTAATCCGCCGCTTCTTTGATCGATTCTACGAAATGCCGGACAGCCACCCTGAAGCTCGCATTGGCCTCAATCATGTTTAGAGTGTGAAGCCCCTTGTCGACGCTCTCATGAGAGATCGGCGTCGTCCTGGACCCACCCCCCGGCAGCAGCAAATCCTGCCCGTTCTTGCCGTCCGTGTGTACGTGGGTCGACAGAACTTGGTGGCCGCCTCTTCCCTTGCTGAGTATGGCGGCCCCCGCTCCATCACCCCAGAGGATACAGGTCGTTCTATCCTTCCAGTTCAGGGTTCGGGTCATGATTTCGGCCCCCACGACCAGCACGTGCTTGCTGTAGCCCGTCAGAAGATACTGGGTCGCCACATTCAACCCGAATATGAACCCGGAGCAAGCCGCCGTGACGTCGAAGGTGATCGCCTGAGGGGCGTCCAACTTGGCTTGAAGCCAATTTGCGGAGGACGGGCAGTGGGTATCGGGGGTGATCGTACCCACGATGATGAGGTCCAAATCCTGAACGTCCAACCCCGCCATTTCAAGCGCTTTGATCGAGGCCTCATACGCCAAGTCCGAGGTGTTGACGTCTGGATCAGCAACTCGCCTCTCCCTCACGCCGGTACGCTGAACGATCCACTCATCGGTGGTATCCAGGCCCATTTTTTCCAAATCCACATTGGTGAGTATTTTCGGTGGGACATAGGACCCTGTCCCCAAGATTCTTATGTTGCTCATGTTTTCTGTCTAATCCCTACTACGATTTGATTCCCAGTTCCTTCTCCTTGGCTGCAACGGTCAATCTTGTTCTGATGGCCGTATCGGGGATCACGCTCATGGAATCAATCCCGCATTCAACCAGGAATTCCGCAAACTCCGGAAAATCACTCGGCGCCTGACCGCAAATGCCTATTTTCTTGCCTTTTTCCCTGGCCGTCTGGATGACCTGGGCCACCAGCCTTTTGACGGCATCGTTTCTTTCATCATAAATGTGCGCTACCAGAGATGAGTCCCTGTCCAGACCGAGGGCGAGTTGGGTCAAATCATTGGAGCCGATGGAAAAGCCGTCAAAAATCTCGGCAAATTGATCTGCCACGATGACGTTGCTGGGGATTTCGCACATGACGTAAATCTCCAACCCGTCCTCCCCCTGTACGAGACCGAACTCTTTCATCAGGGCGACGACCCTTTTCCCTTCTTCGGGCGTCCGGCAGAAGGGCACCATCACTTTGATGTTGGTCATCCCCACCTCAGCGCGGGCTTTATGGAGGGCCCGGCACTCCAGCTCAAAAGCCGGTTTGAATGCCTCATCGTAGTAACGAGAAGCCCCTCTCCAGCCGATCATGGGATTGCTTTCCTGAGGCTCGTAAAGGTACCCGCCCAGGAGATTTTCATATTCGTTGGTTTTGAAATCGGAAAGGCGAACGATCACGTCGTTGGGGTAGAACCCAGCCGCGATCCGGCTGACCCCTTCACACATCTTGTCGATAAAAAACTGGGTCTTGTCGTCATAAACAGATGTAATCTCATCGATTTTGTAAAGAACACCCGCCACCCTTTGATCCGTTTTAGCCCTCTTTCTCAATTCTTCATAATTGAGCAAGGCCAGCGGATGAATACCAATATGGGAGTTGATAATGAATTCCACCCGGGCCAGTCCCACGCCGTCATTGGGGATCATCCCTTGGGTAAAAGCCTTTTCCGGCATGCCCACATTCATCATGATTTTGGTCTTGGTTGCAGGGATTTCCTCGAGGTTCAAGGTCTCCACTTTGAAATTCAAAAGGCCGTCATAGACGTACCCCGTCTCCCCCTCACAACAAGAAACCGTAATCTCCCGGCCGGGCTTAATGATCTCGTCCGCATTCCCTGTCCCGATGACACAGGGTATGCCGAGTTCGCGGGAGACAATGGCGGCATGGCACGTCCGGCCGCCTTTGTTCGTCACAATCGCGGAAGCGATTTTCATGATGGGCTCCCAGTCCGGGTCCGTCATGCTGGTCACGAGAACTTCACCCTCCTTGAACTTCCCGATCTCCGTTGACGACTCAATCACATTGGCAGCACCTTGACCCACCTTTGTTCCCACGGCCGTACCGGTCACGAGGACCTCTCCTGTCTCTCCAAGGCTGTAATTCTCATAAGTGCTGGAGCTCTTTTGGGAGTGAATCGTTTCCGGCCGTGCCTGGACAATGAAAAGCTGGCCTGAGCCCTCCGTGACGCCGTCGCCGTCCTTGGCCCATTCGACGTCCATGGGCATAAAATGGCCCGCCTCTCTGCTGTAATGGTCTTCAATAATACATGCCCATTCGGCAAGCTGCAAAATTTCTCTATCGTCCAGCACATATCGGTGTCTCTCAGCCAAGGTGGTGGCCACATTCCGCGTCGTCGCGTCATCTTCCAAAGAATAAACCATCTTGATATCTCTATCTCCCACCTTCCGGCTGATGATGGCCCGCTTACCCTGCTTGAGTGTGGGCTTGAACACGTAGTATTCATCAGGATTCACCACGCCTTGCACCACGTTTTCTCCCAGTCCGTAGGCTGCAGTGATAAATACGGTGTCCTTGAACCCTGTTTCCGTGTCAATGGAAAAGATCACCCCGGAATAGGCGGAATCGCTGCGGACCATCTTCTGCACAGCAATGGAAAGAGAGACATCAAACTGGCCGAAGCCCTTGTCGTGACGGTATGAAATGGCCCGGTTCGTGAAAAGGCTGGCAAAGCACCGCTTGCAAGCGTCCAAGACGCTCATCTTGCCCCGCACATTGAGAAAGGTATCCTGCTGACCTGCGAAAGAAGCGTCGGGCAAATCCTCCGCAGTGGCCGATGAGCGAATCGCCACATCCAAATTGTCGAGCCCCACTTGGCCAAATTCCTCGGCCAGTTGGTCGTAAGCCACATAGATGGCCTGGGTCAGGTCCGGCGGAAACTCGGCGTGTCGGATGGAATCACGGACCTCTCTGCCCTTCCGCATCAGATTATACAGGTCTGTGGTATCCAAATCCTTGAGGATGCTCTTGATCTCATCCTCAATGCCGGCATACTTTAAGAAGTAGCGGTAGGCATAGGCTGTAATTGCAAAACCATTGGGGATGTTGATTCCCTGGTCGTGCAATTTCCTGTACATCTCGCCCAGAGAGGCGTTCTTGCCGCCCACCATGGGGACGTCCCTGATGCCGACCTCGTTGAACCAGAGTACAAAGTTCTTGCTTTTGTCCCGTGCCATCGGCCCACTCCTTTGTCAGCGCCCCATACGTCGATAGGGCATGCCGCCACTGTCTAAGTTGTCTGATTCTGTCACGGAATAGGTTTGTATGTTTAACATTAAAAACCGAGGGTTGTCAATTGACAAAATATGTTCTACAAGGGATGGGTGGAGCCGGTCCGCAATGTGCTGCCGCCCGGTTTGAAGCGCACTGCGTACTCTCTGGAGACGTCTTTATGAAACCTCACAAAAATCCCTTTATCTATCTCGACCACAACGCCACAACGCCTGTGGATGCCACTGCAGCTCAGATCATGAAAAAAATGATCGATGAGGAATTCGGAAATCCCTCCAGTTCTTACGAGCTTGGAGTGCGGGCGAAACAAAGGGTTGAGGAGGCCCGACAGGATGTGGCTCGCCTCCTGGGCTGCAGTAGCCATGAAATCATTTTTACATCCGGAGGCAGCGAATCCAACAACATGGTCCTAAAAGGCGTCATTGATTTTCGAAGGCCCCGGGATTTCCATATCATCAGCTCCGGGGTGGAGCACCCCGCTGTTCTGAACCCGCTCCTCTATCTCATGGAGCT
>JARRRH010000086.1:0-13148 GCA_037380925.1 Deltaproteobacteria bacterium
GGAACCAAATTCGTAAGAACCTGGATTCGAAACTGACAAAATCTGAGTTTGAAACCTGGTTCTCTCAAACCACCCTTAAAAAATTTGACCCCGATTTGGCGATCATCGAAGTACCCAACAAGTTCGTTGCCAATTGGGTCACCGATAAGTACCTCATAGAAATAAAGAAATCCTTCAGAAAAACGACCAAGTGCTCGCCGAGCATCCACTTCACCTACAGCTCGCCATCCGACCCACGACGAGGCGGAAAGGGGGCCGGTGGATTCACATCGGATTTCTTTTTAGCACACCGCTTGAATCCTCTCATGACCTTTGATCGTTTCTTGTGCGGAGACTCTAACCAGTTTGCCTCCTCTTCTGCCCAAAAGGTAGCGGACTCGGCCGACGGTCAGTACAGCCCTCTGTATATTTACTCAGGTCCAGGACTCGGCAAGACCCACTTGCTTAATGCCGTAGGCAATCAGCGTTTGCGAAGAGAACCGGAGGCGCGAATTCGCTATCTTTCAGCCGACACATTTACTTCAGACTTCACCTACGCGATCAAGAACGACAGACTCCAGGAATTCAGGGATGAATACTGCAGCCTGGATCTCTTGCTTTTCGATGACGCCCAACTCCTTGAACACAGGGAAAAAACCCAAGAAGAGTTCCTCTCTATCTTCAATTCTCTTTACAGCGCTAAAAAACAGCTGGTCGTCACAGGGGACAGGCCTCCCAACCTGCTCAAGAATATCAATCCTCTCCTCAAGTCGAGACTTGGGTGGGGTATTTTGGCTGAAGTGACTGTTCCCGATCAAAGCACCAAAATTCGTATTCTCAAGAGAAGAGCCCAGGAAGACAGTATCTCTATTCCCGACGACGTCATTTTCTTTCTCGCCAATTCCAACAGTAATATAAAAAGCCTGATTCAAAACATCATCAGGCTGGAAAGCTATGCCTCATTGAATAATACGGGTATCAGCATATCCATGGTGAAATCTCTTGTGCGTGGCAAGGGGAAAAGTGAAATTAGCATTGAGGACATCAAGGCGACCACAGCGGCCTATTTCAACATTTCCGTAGGGGACATGACTTCCGGAAAGAAGAAGCGCGTCTACTCCTATCCAAGACAACTGGGTATGTACCTCGCAAGGAAACACACTCACCTTTCCCTGAAGCAGATCGGAGACGCCTTTGGGCACAAAGATCATTCCACGGTGGTGTATGCTATTCGGCGAGTAGAGAAGTACAAAGATAAGGAGAAGTCTATATTGGACGACCTTGGAAAAGTGGAGAATCTCTTGGGGTAAAGGAGGCTTTTCGTCGTGTTTTTGACAAATCTCCACAAAAGAACATGCAATGTTTCTCTTTTCTAGGGAATGGTCATTAAGCCCGGAAAGCAGATCCCCTCTATTGCTCAAAAGAGGGCATAACAGGAGCGTAAAAAAATAAAATTTATTTTTGTAATAACGATAACTTATGTAATAATTAAACAATTGAACAAGACAGATGGTTATTAAAGAATTTGGAGGATATAATGGAAATAAAGATAGAGAGGGAAAGTCTCTACAAGGCGGTTTCCAAGGTTCAAAGTATTATAGAGAAGCGGAGCAACATGCCCATTCTTTCCATGATCCTTGTTTCTGCGACCGGATCGCATATCGAGATCAGCGCCACCGATCTGGAGATCAGCTTTCAGCAGAAGCTTCCTGCTGAAGTGATTCAGCCCGGCAATATTACCCTTTCGGGTAGAAAAATATTTGAAATTTTAAAGGAAAGCAAAAACCCTACTCTTCACATCAGGGAAAAAGAAAACAACTGGGTTTTCATATCCGACAAGGACACCAAGTATAATCTGGCCTGTTTACCTCCTGATGAATATCCCGTTTTTGTCGAACCTGAAGATGTGGGTACCGTGGAAATGGAAGCGGATGTACTGAAAGAGATGATCAACAAAACCATATACGCGGTCACATTGGAAGAGGCGGGTTTCAAACTGTCCGGAATCTACACGGAGAAAGTGGACTTGGAAGGAAAGCCTTTCCTCAGAATGGTTTCAACAGACGGTCACCGTCTTTCCATGATTGATAAGTCGGTTGAAAACGTGGATCAGATAAAAATCAACGGCGGAGTCATGATTCCGAAGAAAGGGATGGCGGAACTGAGTAAGCTGGCGGGGGAAGGGGGATCTATTCATCTTGGCTTCAAGCAGAACAACTGCGTAGCGAGGAAAGGGGATTCTCTGATTGTCATCAGACTCCTGGAAAGTAAATTTCCCGATTATAATGCCGTTATTCCGAAGAAGGCAAAATCTCTGGTTAAGGTGGAAAGAGACGCTCTTCTCGATGGAATGAAAAAAATGATTATTTTAAGCAGTGAAAGCTACCGCGGGGTGAAAATCACCCTCGACAGAAATGTCATAGAACTGGTCTCCATTAATCCGGATCTCGGAGACGCCCAAGATAGTCTGGTAGTGGACTATAAAGGGGAGCGACTAGAGGCGGGATTTAATGCGAGATATTTTATAGACGTGCTTCAGTGTATGGATAGTGATATGGTCGAGTTGGGGTTTATTGACAATTCCAGTCCTTGCGTCATGAGGGGTGAGCAAGACGGCGGTTTTCTGGGACTCATCATGCCAATGAGGCTGTAGACATGGTCGGTGTTCATTCAACATATGGTGCGGCGGATATTAAGGTACTGGAAGGCTTGACGGCGGTCCGGAAAAGACCGGCTATGTATATAGGCAATACAGGGTTCGAGGGCCTTCACCACCTGGTCTACGAGGTGGTAGATAACAGTATCGACGAAGCTCTTGCAGAGTCTTGTGATTCCATTGACATTCAAATTTTGAATGATAACAGCGTCGTTGTGGAGGATAACGGCCGAGGCATTCCGGTCGACATTCATGAAACCGAAAAGGTCCCCGCTCTGGAGGTGGTGATGACCCGCCTGCATGCGGGAGGCAAGTTCGACAATAAAAGCTATAAGGTGTCCGGAGGGCTTCACGGGGTTGGAGTGTCTGTGGTTAACGCCCTGTCGGAGTTCTTGGAAGCGGAAGTTCACCGTGACGGGAAGGTATACTTTCAACGTTTTGAGCGCGGCCAGAAAAAGACGGAGCTCAAGGTTCTCAGGGATACGGACAAACGGGGGACAAGAATCCACTTCAGGCCGGATCCCAAGATTTTTGACACGATTGAATTTGACTTCGACACCTTGGCGCGCCGCATGCGAGAGCTTGCCTTTCTGACCAAAGGGATCAGAATCCGGATATCTGACGAGCAGACGGGCAAGAAGCAGGAGTTCCTATATGAAGGAGGCATCAAGTCCTTTGTAGAATACTTGAACAAGAACCGGGCCACGCTTCATCGTAATCCGATTTATATTTCGGGTGAGAAAAACAGCATCATTATGGAGGTGGCCGTCCAGTACAATGACTCTTATAACGAGATCATTTTTACCTTCGCCAACAACATCAACACAAGAGAAGGAGGCACCCATCTGATCGGCTTCAAATCCGCACTCACCCGAAGCATCAACCAGTATCTTCAGAGTTCTCCCCTGACCAAGACTTTTAAAGAGAAGCTGACGGGTGATGATGTGAGAGAAGGCCTCACTGCGGTAGTGAGCGTCAAATTACCCAATCCCCAGTTTGAAGGCCAGACAAAAACAAAATTGGGCAACAGTGAAGTCAAGGGGCTCATGGAAACCCTGGTGAACGAGGGGCTCAGCACCTTCTTCGAGGAGAACCCCGCCGTCATAAAAAATATCCTTTCCAAAGTGATCGATGCGGCGCGGGCTCGAGAGGCTGCCAGGAAAGCCAGGGAACTGGCGCGAAGGAAAGGTGTCCTTGCCGATTTTTCTTTACCGGGCAAGCTGGCCGACTGTCAAGAGCGAGACCCCACCCGAAGCGAGGTCTTCATTGTAGAAGGGGATTCGGCAGGGGGCTCCGCAAAGCAGGGCCGCGATCGTCGTTTTCAGGCCATTCTTCCCCTTAAGGGAAAGATTTTGAATGTGGAAAAGTCGCGATTCGATAAGATGATGTCGAGCGATGAAATCAAAACCATGATTGCTGCCCTGGGAACCGGCATAGGCGACAAGGAGTACGATATTAATCGGTTGAGATACCACAAGGTCATCATTATGACGGATGCCGACGTGGACGGCGCTCATATCAGGACACTGTTGCTCACCTTTTTCTTCAGACAAATGCCCGATCTCATTGAAAAGGGACACTTATACGTGGCACAACCGCCCCTATACAGGGTCGTGGACGGAAAGAGGGAACTCTACATAAAGGATGAGGAAAGCTACAATCAATACATATTGAAAAGGATATCCGAGAAAGAGACATTGGTGGTGGGTGAGGAGGTCCTGTCGGGAAAGAAGCTCGCCTCTTTGGTGAACAGTCTCATTAAGTACTATGAGAACATAGAAAGGCTTGCAAAAAAGGGTTACACTCAGGGATTTATTGAATTCCTGCTTTCTTGCGGCATCAGAGACCGGTCTCAATTTAAAGATAGGAAGTTTATGGAAAGCCTCTTTGAGAAGCTTCAAGAAGGTCACTTCCGGGTCAGTGACGTTGAGGTACCCGACAATGGGCGAGGATATTACGAATTTACTGTTTGGGAGTCGGAGAACGGGGGTCAGAGCTTCCTTGTGGACTGGGAAATGTTCACATCCCCTGAACTGAAGCGTCTCATCACGATTTTTAACGATCTTCGACCCTTTAGCGGTGTCCGGTTCAAAGTCCGAGACGGCGAGGGCAGGGTCCTCAACAACTGGCGTGACTTACTGCAGGAGTTGATGAACAAGGGAAAGCGCGGTTTGACAGTTCAGAGGTACAAGGGTCTGGGTGAAATGAATCCCGGTCAGCTGTGGGAAACGACGATGGACCCGGAAAAGCGGAGCCTGTTTCAGGTAAAAATCGAAGATGTTGTGGAAGCGGACGAAATATTCAACATTCTGATGGGCGACAAAGTCGAGCCCAGAAGGGAGTTCATCCACAACAACGCACTCGAAGTCCAGGAACTGGATATATAAGCTTATGGCGAAAGATCTCCTGAGACCAAGAGGTTGACGACGCCAGGGACCGCAATAAGAACTTCGCCGACCTCCCCCACCTTCAGAGGATTCCCGAAACAGAAGAGAATTCGGACAGGAAGAGCTTTCCTTTAGGAGAATAGTCATGGTCGCGAATTTACAAACAGGATCGGTCAACATCGAAGACGAGATGAGAAAATCTTATCTCGAGTATTCCATGAGCGTCATTGTGGGAAGGGCCTTGCCCGACATCCGAGACGGACTCAAGCCCGTGCACCGCCGTGTGCTCTATGCCATGCACGAAATGAAGAACTATTACAATAGACCGTACAAGAAGTCTGCCCGGGTTGTCGGGGACGTTATTGGAAAATACCACCCCCACGGGGATGTCGCGGTATACGACACGATCGTGCGCCTCGCACAGGATTTTTCCATGCGGTACCCTCTGGTGGACGGTCAAGGCAACTTCGGATCCGTGGACGGAGATCCGCCGGCAGCCATGCGGTACACTGAAGTGAGAATGACTGCACTGGCACAAAACTTTCTGAATGACATTGACAAAGAAACGGTGGACTTCATGCCCAACTATGACGGCTCCCTCACCGAACCCCTCCTTCTTCCCACCTCAGTGCCGAACCTCCTCGTGAACGGCGCATCGGGAATAGCCGTGGGTATGGCCACCAACATTCCTCCGCACAATCTCTCAGAGGTATCCGAAGCGGTTATTGAGCTCATTAAAGATCCCGAGATCTCGGTAGATGATTTGATGAAGATCATACCCGGGCCGGATTTTCCAACCGCCGGGTTTATCCTCGCCACCAAAGGCGTGGCCGATGCTTACAGGACAGGTCGGGGCGTGATCAAGATCAGGGCCAGGGCCTTTGTGGAGAAAATAGGCCACAATCGGGAGAGGATCGTGATCTCTGAGATTCCTTATCAGGTGAACAAGACGAAGCTTCTGGAAAGGATCGCTGAGTTAGTGAAAGAGAAAAAGGTGGAGGGTGTCGCCGATATCCGAGACGAGTCGGACAGGGACGGCATGAGAATTGCCATCGACGTGCGAAGGGACGGGAAAGGCCTCGTCATTCTGAACCGGTTATACAAATTCACCCAGATGGAGGTGTCCTTCGGGATCATTTTTCTGGCTATTGTGAAGGGCAGGCCCCAGGTCCTGAATCTCAGGGAGATCCTTGAGAAATTTATAGAGCACCGGAGAGAAATCGTCGTACGCAGGACCCTGTATGACCTCAAGAAGGCCGAGGAAAGGGCGCATATCCTGGAGGGTTTGAAGAAGGCCCTCGATTTTCTCGACGAGGTGATCGAAGTGATTCGTTCTTCCACAGACCCCAAGGAAGCCAAGACTCGGCTCATGGCTGACTTTTCTTTCACCGACATCCAGGCCCAAGCCATCTTGGATATGCGATTGCAGCGCCTTACCGGCTTGGAAAGACAAAAAATCAACGACGAATATGAAGACCTTTTAAAGAGCATCTCCCGTTTCAAAGCCATCCTTGGAAGTCCGGCCATGGTTCTGGAGATCATCAAGGAGGAGATGAAGGAAATCAAGGAGAAGTTCGGCGACGAACGCCGGACCGAGATCCTTAAAGACGTGGCGGAGCTCGATGTGGAAGATCTCATTGCAGAAGAGGATATGGTGGTCACCATCAGCCACGACGGGTACATCAAGCGAAACCCCATTAGCCTGTACAGGGCCCAGCGCCGCGGCGGAAAAGGGTTGACAGGGGTGAAGACGAAAGAAGAGGACTTTGTCGAGCTTCTTTTCGTGGCCTCCTCCCACGACTATCTCCTCTTTTTTACGAACCAAGGGAGGGTGCATTGGAAGAAAGTGCACGAGATCCCTGAAGCAGGGAGGATGTCGAGGGGCAAAGCGATCGTCAACCTTCTGGAACTTCAACGGCGGGAGTACGTGGCCACAACGCTACCCGTGAGGGACTTTGATGAAGCCCGGTACGTGGTCCTGGCGACAAAGAAAGGGCTTGTAAAGAAGACACCCCTTTCCGCTTACAGCCATCCTAGAACAGCCGGGATCATTGCCATTAGGATCAATGAAGATGATGAAGTCATCGGGGCTCGGGTGTCAAGCGGTGAACAGGACATTTTTCTTGCAACCCGGTCCGGGAAATCGATTCGTTTTCATGAGTCCGAGATCCGGCCCATGGGGCGAGTTGCAGCAGGAAACATCGGAATCCGGATGGAAAAAGGAGATGAAGTGGTGGGTATGGAGTCCCTTCAGGATGAGGGAGCAACCATCCTCACTGTAACGGAAAAGGGCTACGGCAAACTTTATGCCTACCAAGTGTCGGATCAGGATGAATTGATGATCATCACGGAGCAGGGAAAGATCATCCGGCTGCGGACGTTGGATATTTCTGTTATTGGAAGGAACACCCAGGGGGTTAAGCTCATTGATCTGGGGGAAGGGGAAAAAGTGGTCGGCGTGGCCAAGGTGATGGAGGACTAGGGCACTTTTTTCCCGTACAAAATCTGCTCCAATTCACGGTGTGTGAAATAGGGATCATCATTTCGCAGGTAAGGCAGCAGAATCCTTTTCTTGCGAAGAAGATCCTTGGAAATTTCATCCAAGATTTCATCAGGCTCGTATAGAACCGCGCCTGCCATAATTTGGCCGAAGGGATTGATCATCTCGCTGCCTCCCCAGAAGCGGAAGGTGTGAATGTCAGAGGGAGGTCTTCCAGCTCTCGCATCACGCATCTTCGCCGTCTCCACAGCCAGAAAGGATCTTTGTTCTTCCCAGGTTTCCTCTCCAACACGATTAGCGCAAATGTTATAGATCCCAAAGACGCGGGCATAGAAGGTATTGATGATTTCCCAGCTCTCAATGTTGGAGAACTCCGTTCCCATGGAGCCCTCTGAAGAGTTATAGATCGTAACAAAAACGTCCGCTTTTCTGCAGACCGCGAGGTAGGGAAGGGCGGGATGCCATAAGTCATTGCATATAAGAACAGCAATGCAGAAGTCGTGGAGCCTGAAAACAGGTACTTGTTTCCCGGGCGAAAAGTATTTGCGCTCTTCAAAGACACCGTAGTTGGGAAGATTGAGCTTGCGGTAAGCAAAGAGAATTTCCCCGTCCACCGCCACCAGCGCAGAATTGTAAAAGTTCATGGACAGGGACTCTTCAATAAATCCCACTACAGCCGCAGTCCCCTTCGTGGCCGCTGCCAATTTCCGGATCTCCTGAGAATCCAGCCTCAAAGCGACCTCATGATACCTTTGCCCAACGAAATATCCGGTTAAGGCAAGCTCAGGGACAACGATTAATTGAGCACCCTTTTCTTTTCCCTCATGGATTTTTCGTATAGTCGCTTCGAGATTGGTCTTGAGGTCCAAGAGTTCGGGTCTGGTCTGATAAACAGCAACTTTCATGGTTTGGTCACTCCTTGGTTTAAATAAGGCACAAGGCTTAGGGCTCAAGCTCATCCAAGCTTAGCAGCGAGCTTTTCGTCCTCACTGGCTGCGGCCATGGCCGCGGCCAGGAGATTCAATGCAAAGGGCAAAACCAAACCGGAGACAGGAACCTTGCCCCTTTCTTGATTCAGCGACGGCAGTATGACCCGATGACTGATGGGGTAATGCACAAAGGGATCTTTTCCCGGGCCGTTGAGAAGGGCTTCCTGGGTGATCACGATCATCCGGGCATAACGACATCCGTAAGTGGCCAACTCGTCAAGGGCGCGACCAAAGTGTCGGCTGCTCGTGGCATCCACGATGATCAGGTTGTCCTCGACCCCGGTGTAGTCGTTCTGAAGGACGGGAAGGTACCAGTTGCCTTGTGCAAAAAAGGGCGCCGGGCTGTGGGCGGCAGGCCGGAGGCCGCCAGCCAGGAAACCGTCGAACGTCCCGCCGTTCAAATACCGCTTTTCCCATTTGGATATTTGTTTTTTTCCGTAGGTGGAGATCATGCGATCCCTTGGGAGAATCTGCACAAATTTTCGCTCAACTTGGGGATCTACGGTAACGAGAGGTCCGTGCACACTTTCACCAAGAAGGTGCCGTGCAGTCATGAGATTCCCCTTTTCATCGAAGCGGCGCACCCAGGAAAGCCCGGTTCCTGGAGAGTGGCTGATGAAAAAAGCCGTCTTGTAACTTGCATTGGCCTGTATGGCATCCAGCGCGGAGCGCCTGAGGTCGCCGTCGGCCAGCATCTTCTGAATAAGGAGGGCGCTTTTCTTGAAGTGCCGTTCCAGGGTGCTGATTTTGGAGGGTTGGGTTTGAGCGAAAGCCTTTAAGAGAAAAAAGCAGAGTGCCGCGTAGAGAAGGTCGTCTTCACCGCCTTTGACGATATCTTCCCTCAAAGGGAAGTATCCCAGTCCGTCTTCAAACGCTCTGGCCGTTTCCCGCGGCAAGTCGCTTCCGAACCAGAGCCGCTTTGGTGGAAGCGGGTCCAACACTTTGGAAAGGACGGCCTCATCCGGTTGTACAGAAGCCAGAAAGATGACCGAGACACCCTGGAGGAACGGAGCCAGCGGCTCGCAGGGAGAAGCAATGTTCATGGTACAGTCAAGATATCGGCTCCACTGGCCGGCCACATTTCTTGCAGCTCCTTCAGCGGCTCGATCCAGGGGGACAAAGAGGATTTCTGTTTCGTCTGACGCCCCGTCGAGGGCCGGCGCCCCAAGAAAGGCCCCTTTGAGCAGGCTCCGAAGGGGATCTTTGGCGCTGATCTTCTCAGCCAATTTGCGCATCCCATGATAATATGTCTTTTCGTTAATGTGAGGCGTCTCGCTTTCCCAGGTGCTTCGGCGTGAAAGTGCGGACCGTGGAGATAGGGCCTCTGAGATAAGGCTTTCCCGTTGCTCCAGTTCGAACAGTTCTTTGGCCCGCGATAAACTCCGCGATGGAGGCGTTCTCCCGGCCGTGATGGATTTGGCACGGTTGCGCGGAAAATCCTCCGTGCTTCTGCCGTGAGCCAAGCCGTGATAGAAAGCGAAGCGATAGTAGAATACAAGATCCACGAATGGCTGAAGTTTGTCGGCCAGCTTAGGAAGGTAGACGCACTGGTCCGGGCTGTAGTCCTCAAATTCAGTCTGAGAGCCGTTGGCGGAGGTGACCACGGCAAAGGGTACACCGGCGAGATACAGGGCCCTGACGACCCTCAATCCTTCTGAGAGACGGGATTCGTCCGTCGCATTTACGAGAACCAGATTTTCATCCAAACCCTTCTTCAACCCATGGAGAGAGAAGTCACGATAGTCGAGAGCTTTTCCAATGGTCGTCCAGCTCGCCTCTTCCAGCTTCAAAGCCGCCTCTAAGGCTGTTCCCGTGGAGTGAAGGGCGTCAAACACCACAGCAGCATAGCTCCGGGCGCTTCTGGATGCGAGATTTCTCGCGAATCCTTCCACCGCTTCATCCTTCAGCACTTGGGTGAGCACCTCCGGTATCTGTCGAAGGGTCGCCATCCCTCTTTTCGCTTTTTCCTTTCGCCCCATGGCGGCGCAAAGCCACAGGGCGAGGAGATCTATACAGAAAAGGGTACAGATGGTGCTCTTGATGCCGGATACCGTCACTTCTTCTCCGCTCAAGACCGGGATGACTCCGCCGCTCTTCCTCGCGACCAAGCCCATGTCGGCAAACTGTTTTTCGGTAATGCCGATCATGAGGACGTGGTAGGCCTCCAGTGTTTGGGCAAACTGAACCATATCGGCTGTGGTGCCGGACCAGCTCAGAAGGATCACGAGATCTTTTTCCGGCACGAAAGCCCTGTCCAGGTCGTCCACTTCCACGGGCCGGAGCACGGAAACCTGCAAATCGGGGAGAAGGTGCTGAATAAAGCTCTTGGCAATCAAGCCCATATGGTATGCGCTTCCCATACCGACCAGAACAAGCCGCTTGAGGAGACTTAGGTCCTGACCGAATCGGCGTCGAAGCAAGTTTTCACGGATCCCGAATCGGGGCAGACCCCCCTCATCCACTTCATAAAAGCGGAGAATGTCGTCGAGCCTTTCCGGGATTTCATAAAGGTGGGTTTCGTAGAAGGATCTGTGGAGGTCCTTTTTTACCCGGAGGGGGTCCAGAACCGTATTAAATGGCTCCACGTCCGGAAGGGGTTGGCCATCGAAATCGGTGACACTCACTTCACGGGAAACGTCCCCGTCCTTGGTTTTCGCCTCGATACAGGCGAATATTTCTTCACCCTCCATGGGGATGACGGCAACTCGAAAAGCGTCCAGAAGCTTTTCTTCTTCCCTTTGAAAGCCCCTTTTGCATTCGACCAGGGAGTTCTTGGATGCTTTCTCGGCGCCGAGACGGTCCAGGGCTTTGGTTTTTCGCGCTCTCAGGTTTTTGAGTTTCAAGTCGTGGCGGTGAATGAAGTTCTGGGGAAAGAGGCCTATGGCGGCGTTGATGTCGGATACGACCATATGGTCATCGTTGTCTAAGCGACGGACCACGAAGACGGGTCGATTGTGACCGGCCACATAGAGCCGGCGGGGAGAAAGAAGACTCATCCCCGCAACCGCCACTTGGCCCCCGTCACGGGCTATGCGACGAACGGCCTCGCGAAAGGCCAATTCATCGAGATCAGCAAGGGATTTTCCCTGAACCCGGTGGTAGATTTGATAGTCGATGGACTGACTTCCAATGCTGTACTCTTCCAACCCCGAGTCGATCTGTGCTCTTATGGCTTCGTAGCGGTATTTTTCCGACCTGAGGAGATCGAATAGATAGCCCCAAAGGAGGACGAAGTATTCTGAGGAGTTTTCACTCCGAAAGGCGACGCCGGCCACCTGCTCAAGAAAATCTTGAAGCTGTGACTCTACTTGAGGATTGAACTGACCGTTCAGAACAATGATTCTTTGCCTGGCTGCATCGAAGAAGGGGTGGGCGTTTTTCAACGTCACAGGCGCTTGAAGCGCCCAGCGGCCTTGAGAAAGGATGGGTGAGGAAAAGTACTGCAAGGAGAGAGGGTCTGTCTGACCAAAATTCAAGAACACAGGCTTTGAGGGAAGCTCCTCCCGCTGAAGAAAAGCCATGGCCGAAGAAGCGGCACGACCATAGACATTGGCGCTTTCTTCAGCCCGGTACAGGCTTCTCCACTGGACTGGAATTTCGCCGGGCCAAGTTTCATCCAGCATGACCTGGAGTTTTTCTTCAAGTGCCGGTCCGTGAGCCAGCCGGCAAAGCAGAGCCGAATCCAGGAGCCTGAAAACACAACGGACGCCGTCCCGGTCATAGTCGGTGGGGATTTCGATGGGCACCTTCGCCAAATATCGCCAAAGGGCTTTTTCCGCCTGCGGGCTTCCCGGAGCCCATCCATAGTCGAGTCGGGTCGGTGTGGGGAGTCTTTCCTTGAAAAAGATGCCTTCCATGACCCGGTCGAGGGTGCCCAGAACGTCTGAAGGTTCGACGGCACGCCCTTCCTTTTCCTGGACGCCGGCAAGGACCTGGGAGAGAGTATTTCTCAGGAGGGATTGGATGACCACAAAAGACAGGTCATACTGGCTGGTGAGACGATCGATGAGAGATTTTAAGTCCCTCTTGGTTTTGACGGTGAAAGAAGGAAGAGGGGTCGGCCTTCCGGGATACCCTGCTGTGAGACGGGGAAACGCACCGTGATCAAATCGAACGAGTTCGTCGAAACAAAGATAGGCGTCTTCTCCACGGCAGGACTCGTAAAGATTTAAAGGGAGTCCCTCGAAGGCCAGCAGTTTGCGCTGACGTTCATGGAGGGGTGTCCCGTCATTGAGCTCAAAGAGATTGAGGTCCTCCGCCGGGTTGGCGTAAAAGGGGGTGCGTAACAGGACGTCCACCAGCTGGTACACGGACCCGAGTGATTTTCGGGTCCGAATCGGTTCCACATCATTGCCGAAAACCCCTATACCCGTGCTGTCCGGGGCCCGGTAGATAATGGCTGACATGGCGGTCAGTACACGGGTGAGGTTGTTTCCCGCTCTACCGAAGTATCCGACAATCCCGCACACCCATGGACTCCCTTGCCATGATAAACGCCCGGCTGCTGTGGGCGTATCATCCAGTAATTACAAACAATATTGTCCGAAATGTTGGTCGCTTCTGTCAAGACAAAACAGGGGCGAAGACTCCGCCTGGGATGACTATTCCCCTCAAGGCGATATCAGGAAACGGCGTAA
>JARRRH010000087.1:0-9957 GCA_037380925.1 Deltaproteobacteria bacterium
TGTTTGGACGGATCACTGAAATTCAGCGCCCGAACCTCAAGAATACATGATTGAACCTATGTACACTTTGATTCCATATCCTTTATTACGTGGACCTAGACCCAGTAATTCCAGGTAAAAAGGAGATGGCCATGGCGGAGATCTATCATGCTCTGGGATTGAACATGCATCAACCTCTTGGAAACCTGCTTGACTTGCATAACTCGGAGGAGCGCTGGGAGGCCAGGCAAATCCTTTGGTGTTACGACAGGCCGACGCGCATGCTGGAGGGTTACGAGGACGTGGCGCGATTGCACATAAGTTTCTCCGGAACCTTATTGAAACAATTCGAAGACCCTGGAATCCGGGAGACTTTCCACGATGTGGTGAACGTGGAAGATTTCTTGAATCGCTACCGGCATTCTAACATTGAGTTTCTCGGAAGCGGGCTTTATCATCCCGTGTACCCCCTGATCCCCTCCTTGGACTGGGAATTTCAGACCTCCTGGTGGATCGGGCTCAGCACGCACTTGCTTGGTCGGGAGAGGTTCCAGGGATTCTGGCCGCCTGAAATGGGATTCTGCATGGAAATGATCCCCACACTGAAACGCCATGGCTATGAGTACGTCGTCGTGGACTGCTTGTATATCAAGCCCAAAAGGGAAATGCGATGGGAAGAGCAGCGATACCGGCCCTATGTCGCCCGGTACGGCGGGCAGGAGATCATTGTTGTGCCTCGCGACCGGGAACTGTCCAACGCACAGGAATCGGGACTCGACCCCGGCTGGTTCCAGAACGAAGTCCATCAGCGAACCAAGTGGTGCGATTTTCCCGCTCTCGTGACCACCTGGACAGACGGCGAAAACGGCGGCTGGTTTAGAACCGTCCATGTGGAAAACGGTTTCTGGGGCTATTTTTACCATGCCATTCTGAACAGATTCCGGGAGGGAACCCTGGGGTTTACTCCTATCCACATCACGGACTACCTCAGAAGATATCCCCCTACAGAAGAAGTCGAGGTCCACGCAGGCGCATGGAATACAGGGCATCACTGGGGAGGCGACTTCGCTCAGTGGACAGGCTCACTGCTTCAGAAGAAAGGCTGGGACGAGGTGCGTCAGGCCAGCTCCTACTACCAGCAGGTGAAGAGGACATTCGATGAGCGAGGACAGGGGGCCGGAAATCCCGAGGAAGTCCGCCACATGATCACTCGTGCCTACGATCACATTTTGGTAGCCGAAACCAGCTGCAATTTCTACTGGGGCAGCCGATGGGTCTACCGCTCCTTTGACGCCCTGGAACAGGCCTATCGACTCCTGGACACGGCCATGTCGCTCATGCCAAAATAAAAGGTTGATCCGGCAAATGAGGATACACCTTTTAAAAAACTCTTTTGTCCGTGGTTTGCGGAAGACGGCCCCAAAGGGTTTTCTTCGATTCCAAGGCTCCCGGTCTGGTCACCAGTCACTCAGAAAACCCTTTGGGGCCGTCTTTTACTGATGAGTGGATCGTCCTTTTTGTCATTTGTACTAATTTGCGGGACGAATCAAATAGAATCCAAATTGGAAAGGATACAAGCCGTTAACCCGCCATGTCTGATGCTGAGAAAATTGCCACCGACCATGGAGATTTAAGGGTGGAAAAAGAAGAAGTGCAGGGTAGCCATCTGGAGGTAACCCTGCACTGTCACATGGACCAGGAAGGCCTGTTTCACTGGGGACTTTCCCGTGTTCCGGGGGGACCCTGGCTGTTGCCTCCTGAAGAGATCTGGCCTGAGAAGACCAGGCCTTACGACAGCCATGCGGCACAGACACCTTTTTCTCGTGAAGCCTCCATCCGCATCAGATTGAAAGAGGGAGAGTACGCGGAACTTTTCTTTGTTCTCTATTTTCCCCAAGAGAGCCAGTGGGACAATAATCATGGAAAAAATTACCGCATCCGCCTGTCTGAACCGCGTGCTGAAGCAAAACCTTCGGAAGAGGTCCCCGACGAAGAGTTACAAAACATTGGCGCCGCAATTATCCAGAAAGAAACGGGCAAGAACTCCTGGACACTCATGCACCGCTACAACCTCTGCCATGACTTCCTGGATAGAGTTCGAGGCAGCAAAGAAGGCCTCGCGCTTCTCTTTGTCTGGCTCCGGTTTTCCGCCTTGCGGCAACTGGACTGGCAGCGGAACTACAACACCAAGCCCAGGGAACTCAGTCATGCTCAGCAGCGACTCACTTCACGCCTGGCGCGGCTTTACACAGAGAATCCTGCGCAGCGGGACCTTGTGCGCCTCATGTTGACCACCGTGGGACACGGGGGTGAAGGCCAGAGAATCCGGGATGAAATTTTGGAGATCATGCACCGTTACGGGATCAAAGAAGTGTCTGAGATCTTCATGGAGCAGTGGCACCAGAAGATGCACAACAACACCACCCCGGACGACATCGTGATCTGCGAGGCTTACCTGGCTTTCCTTCGAAGCGACGGCGATCTGGATACCTTTTACCGCGTCCTAGAAGCGGGCGGTGTGAGCAAAGACCGCCTGGAAGGCTTTGAACGGCCTATCACAGCCACGCCCGACTTTTATCCTGATAAAAAAGACGCCATGATCCCTGACTTTGAACACTTTCTGGGAACCCTCAAGTCGGTTCATTCAGCCACGGACCTGGGATCGTGCATCCAGGCTGCAAGGCATCATTTTGATGATCACATGCATCATCTTGCGGATTTCATCTGGGCGCACAGGGATGCCACCGGCCGGGAGGGGATTTCCCTTCTAAAACAAATGACGGAGACACGTCGCCGCATCGTGGCGCGGCTCGAGTCTGATGGGGACCTGACGGACTTGCTCTGTCTCGACATTGCTTTTCGAATGGTTTACCGTGGTCATGGATAATTTCCTTTTGGCACACGAAGAGCAGGATCTCTCCTTTTCTCTTCTCCAGTGGGATCGTATTCGGGAATCGGGCGCTCTTGACCCGGACCTCACCCTGGAGGCGGAATCGGTTCTGGATCGAGTCGAGCGCACTGTAGGCGATTATGCTCACAGCTATCAGACTTTGCTCCAACCCAAGGCCGAATTTCTCGGGAAATCCTTCCATGCCGACCCCTGGACCATTCGATTATTCAGTGAAGAGGTCATGCGAGGTGGACCGCTTTTCGCTCTCTCTGTTCTTTCCCAGCGCCTCCGCCGCCTTCTCCGGGAGAAGGCAAACTTATCCCCTTGGCAACCCATCAGCCGGGGTGGAGGCCAGGGGCGAGTCAAGGTTATGGATAGTCTGGACCCTGTTCAGGGCCGGCGTTTTGATCCTCCTGTAATCATTGTCTCGGACAGGATGAGAGGGGACGAAGACCTTCCGGAAGGAGTCCTTGCCGTCCTAACCTCGGGCAGCGTGGATGTCGTTTCCCACGTGGCGATTCGGGCGCGGAACCAGGGGGTTCTCCTGGCCACGTGCTACGATGCAGAAACCTTCGAAAGGTTCAGATCCTGGGAAGGCCGGTTCATGGATGTGAGAATCGACTCATCGGGCGAAGTCCGCGTTGAGCCGGCCCAAGAATCGAGAAGCAATTCCCCAGGAAACAGAGAACCTGCCCGGCCCGTTGATATGGATTTCACCGAGCCTCCTGATGCGCCTTATGCCCTAACGGCCGAAGCCTTCGAGGAGGGGTTGGTGGGTGGAAAATCCCTCCACTTGAAGCAACTGCGGGGAAGGCTCCCCGGCTGGATCCATGTGCCTGCCTCCGTTGCTTTGCCCTTCGGAACCTTTAAGAAAGTCCTCGCGGCTGAAGCCAACCGTAAAACCCGCGAGCATTACGAACGGCTTTTGGCGCGAGTCCAAGACGAACCAAGTGTGCTTCATGAGCTTCGCGAAACTGTGATGGAGTTGGAGGAGCCCGAGGAACTTGGTGTTGCCCTTCGGGAAGTGGCGGAAAAAGCCGGTTTTCGCCTGCCGGAAAACGCCGAAACAGTATGGGAACGCATTAAAAGTGTGTGGGCTTCCAAGTGGAACGAGAGGGCTTACTGGAATCGAAAGGCCCGCGGCATCCCTCACCGGAATCTTTTGATGGCCGTTTTGATTCAAGAAATGGTCCCTGCCAGCTACGCCTATATCATCCACACCGTCCATCCCTTTTCGGGAAACAAGGAAGAAGTGTATGCCGAAGTGGTGCCGGGCCTGGGGGAGACCCTGGCAGGGAATTACCCTGGAAGGGCTCTGAGCTGTACTTACCACAAAGGAAGCGGCCATATTCGCCTGCTGACTTATCCAAGCAAAAGCATCGGGCTTTACGGGAAGGGGTTGATCTTTCGGTCCGACTCGAATGCAGAGGACCTGGCCGGGTATGCCGGAGCGGGCCTCTACAGTAGTTTTCCCTTGAATCCTCCCCAGGAGATTCATCTTAATTATACGGAAGAAGCCCTCGTTCAGGATAAGGCATTCAGAAGAGAATTCCTTTCGCAAGTCGGCAAATTAGGCCTTCTCATTGAGGAGGCTATGGGGTCTCCCCAGGACATTGAAGGAGCTTTCCTGGGACAGGCTTACTATGTGGTCCAGACGCGACCCCAAGTGGGTCTTAACGCATGAGCATGATACGAATCGGCAATCAGACATCCAAAACCGCCTCACCCCTTACCCTTCCCTTTGAATACGCTTTGGAAAAACGGTTCGATGCCTTTGAATGGTTCCCTGACAAAGACCCGTCCGGGGCAGGCTGGGAAGAGAAAGATCTCGATGTCAAAACCCGTCACTGGATTCGTGACTGCGGCATCAAGCAGGATATCAGATTTTCCGTGCATGCGCCCTTGTGGGCAGATCCTTTTCGCTTCGGAGCGACCACGGCCTTCAGGGCCAGCCTGAACCTCTTTGAAGACATTGGTGCTTTCCTTTTCAACATTCATTTTCCCCTGGAGCAAGACCTCCGTGATTACCTCGATGCCATAAAGCCCTTGATCGGGCATATCGACGCGAAAAGGGGCCGGCTCGCCGTTGAAAATGTGCCCTCAACATCCCCTGAGGATGTGAACATGTTCTTCGCATTCCTGGAAAAGGCCAAAGCACCCATCCGGCATGTAGGGCTCTGCCTGGATCTGGGCCACGCCAATCTCTATGACGCTACCCGTAACGACTACCTGCGCTATCTTCGCGGCATTCCCCGGAGCGTTCCCGTCATCCACGTCCCTGTTCACGAAAACTATGGGGACACTGACAGCCACCTGCCCATCTTCTCCGGACCTGCGGCCCAGGATGAAAGCGGAGTATTTGCATTCGCCGGATGGTTGAAAGAGCGCCGTTTTGGGGGAACTATAATTCTGGAACAGTGGCCCGATCCACCTGGGTTACTGGACCGAGCCAGGCGGAAATTAGCCGAGATGCTTATCCCTTGTGAGGGAGGATAAGGCAATCCCCAAAGGGGCAATTAAAGCATCCGGACCCAGAGGACCGGGCGGGAGGCGATGCCACTGTTTCTGAACCTGTCCGGACCAGGTTTTTCAACTTCCAATCAATATACAGCGAACTCCCCATGTAAATACTGGTTTCACCCCATAGCCTTTTTTCCGGTGCCTTCTCAAAATACCTGCAAATTTATTTTTTCGGGTGTCTCCCCGGAAGGTTCAACCGGGCATCACGTAAGGCATCTCTAAGAATTCTCTCTTGTTGCATCTCTTGGGAACCCCCTTCCCAAAGAGCCCCGAAAACACCATGTCTCACCTTTAGGCAGAGAAAGGAGGCCCTTTCCATGAAGATTGCCTTACTATCCTGGGAATCTCTTCACTCGATTCCTGTGGGGGGAGTAGGGGTCCATGTCACCGAGCTTGCAGCCGCTTTGGAGAGAAAAGGACACGATGTCCATGTTTTTACCCGTATGGGACAAGGCCAGCAGTGGTACGAGTGCATCGAGGGCGTCCATTACCATCGTTGCCCTTTTTCTCTGAATACGAACTTCGTGGCCGAAGTGGAGGACATGTGCCGTTCCTTTGTTCATCATGTGTTCCAGACCGAAGACTACATCGGCCCCTTTGACGTGATCCATGCTCATGACTGGCTCGCCGCCAATGCCATGATCTGGATCAAGCAGGGCCGCCACAGAAAGAGCGTGTTCACCATCCATTCCACCGAGTACGGCCGATGCGGAAATGAGTTTTACGGCGGCCAGTCCGAGCATATTCGCGCTCATGAAAGAGCCGGCACCTACTGGTGCGATCACCTGATCACGGTTTCTCATTCGCTCAAGAAGGAAGTGATGTGGATGTATGAAGTGCCGGAATGGAAAATATCGGTGGCATTCAACGGCGTGAATTTGCATCAGTTTGACGGCTGGATCGATCCGAAAACGGTGCGGGACCGTTACGGCATCGGCCCCACAGACCCCATGGTTTTATTCGTGGGCCGGATGGTGTGCCAGAAAGCCCCGGATATCCTGGTCGAAGCTATTCCCTATGTCCTTAACTATTATCCTGGCGCAAAGTTTGTTTTCGCGGGGGACGGAGAGATGAAACCCCGTGTTCAGTGGCGAGCCGAGCAGCTGGGAATTGCTCATGCCACCCGATTTCTGGGATTTAAGTCGGGGTGGGAACTGGTCGATCTTTACAAATCCTGTGACGCGGTGTGCGTACCGAGCCGGAATGAACCTTTTGGTATTGTTGTTCTGGAAGCATGGAGCGCGGGCAAACCGGTCATTGCCACGGTGAACGGCGGACCCAGTGAGTTGATCTGGCATGGGGTCACAGGGCTAAAAATCTATCCTCAGCCCGAATCCATTGGGTGGGGCGTGGGAACCCTTTTCACCAATTTTGAGTGGGCCAGATGGATGGGATCCAACGGCCGGGTTGCGGTTGAAAAAGCGTACACCTGGGATGCGGTTGCTGACTCAACACTCTCCCTCTACGCGGTTTAAAAGCGACAAAATGGGGGTAAATATCTGAAGCCTCCCCCAGCCGAGGCCCAATCCGGCAAAGGAGAGTAAACTTCTTGACGCGGCAGGCTCTTTTTGTTAGCTGTACCCTAGGGTTTGAGACGCTGGAGCCTGGAACCGTAGCCAAGATTTCTTGCCGCACGCTTTTCGCCTGCTCCATTTCGAGTCTACGCGAGTTCGGAGCTGCAGATGGGCACTAAAAGAGAGACCCCCAGGAATAATCCTCTGCATGACCGGACCACCACCCGGGTTGTGGCCATGACTGTAAATCCCAACCTGCTCCACGTCTACTGGGAGATCTCTCAAGAGGATCTCGAAAAAATCCGGCTCACTCTCCATAAATCACCGGCAAATGCTCGACCAGTGCTTCGTTTTTATGACGCCACGTACATCCTGTTTGACGGGACGAACGCCCATCAGTCCTTCGACGTGGAGGTGGATCTTCGAACCATGAATTGGAATGTCCCCATCTGGAGCGCTGAAAAGTCCTACGTGATCGACTTGGGGGTGAAAGCATCGGAAGGCCGTTTCTATCCGGTCGCAAGGTCCAACGTTGTTGAATTACCCAGGGCCGAGCCTTCTTGGCGGGTCGATGAGCGTTATCTTCGTGTTGAACGAGGCCGAATTAAAAGCCTGATGCCGATACCCGCCGTCCCTATGCCGGCAAGGGAGACGGTCCAATCACAACGGGTGCAGACCATGGTAGGGATGAGGAAGGACACATGGACCGCTTTCAAAGGCATGGTGAAGCCAGCACAGGCAGATGATCCGGCCTGGACAAAACAGAGGGCTAAAGAAGCGAACAAGACCCCTACCGCCGTTCCAAAGAGGGTTCCCCGAGAAGTAGAGGGACCTGCTCGCGATGTTTCTTATCCATTTGACCTGGTTCACCTTACCCAGGAGAAATTCTCCCTCGGTGTGTCTTCCAAACCACCCGCTCAAGGGACGAATTCGTGACGAGATTGAAATTGGAACACGGTTATCTGTCCCTCATTCTCCATGCTCACCTCCCTTACGTCAGACACCCGGAATATGCTTTTGCCCTCGAAGAACAATGGCTGAATGAGGCCATAACCGAGACCTATGTCCCTCTCCTTAAAATGCTGGAGAAACTCGTGGAGGACGGGGTAGACTTTCGCCTCGCTTTTACCATGAGCCCCTCCCTTGTTTTCATGCTTCGCGACCCGCTCTTGAAGTCCCGTTATCTTAACAGGCTGGATACCCTGATAGAGCTTTCGAAACAGGAGATGAAGCGGACCGAAAAAGATCCCGCCTTCCGTGACCTGGCCGCTATGTATTACTCGCGGTTTCTGGGGGTGCGGGATGCTTACGCGAATCACTATCAAAAGGATCTTGTGGAAGCCCTCAAGAAATTTATGGAGCTCGGCAAAATTGAAATCCTCGCCAGTGCCGCGACCCACGCCTATCTCCCTTTGCTCTCCGGTGTGGCCTCTTCGGTCAGGGCACAAGTTTCAATCGGCATCCGGTATTATGAAGAAGTGTTTGGAAGAAAGCCCCGTGGCTTTTGGCTTCCGGAGTGCGGATACTATCCCGGGGTGGAGGAAGTCCTGAAAGACTTCGGCATCCAGTTCATCGTGCTGGAGACCCACGGTATCATCCACGCTGATCCGAGACCGAAATACAGCGTCTACGCACCTATCTGCTGTCCCTGCGGTATCGCTGCCCTGGGTCGCGATCCGGAATCTTCCAGGCAGGTGTGGAGTTCCCTCGAAGGCTATCCCGGCGACTCGGATTACCGGGAATTTTACAGGGATGTGGGCTACGACTTTGACCTGGATTACATAGGGCCCTACGTCCACCCTGATGGAATCCGGTTGGACACGGGAATCAAGTACTATCGCATTACCGGAAAACGCGATCACAAAGAAATATACGTCCCTCTCTGGGCGGAAGGTAAAGCTGATACCCATGCAGGGGATTTCATGTTCAACCGGGAGAAGCAAATCGAACACTTGGCATCCATCATGGACCGTAAGCCCCTCATCGTCGCCCCTTATGATGCAGAGCTTTTCGGTCACTGGTGGTATGAAGGACCGGTATGGCTGGACCGCCTGATACGCAAGGTCCAAAACGAACAAAAAACATTCCGTCTCATCACGCCGTCAGAATACCTCGAGGAATACCCTGTCAATCAGCTCTGCTCCCCTTCCATGTCGAGCTGGGGCTACCGCGGGTACAGTGAAGTCTGGCTCAATGATTCAAATCAGTGGATTTATCCGCGCCTTCATCGGGCCTCGTCAACCATGGAGATGATAGCCCGCCGAAACCCCGCAGACGGCCTCGGGAAGCGCGCACTCAACCAGGCGGCTAGGGAAGTGCTCCTCGCTCAGGCAAGCGACTGGCCTTTCATGATGAGCAACGGCTCAAACGCCCCTTACGCTAGAGCAAGGTTGGAGACCCATTTGGATCGCTTCCAAAAACTGGCCGGTGAAATTCAAACCGGCACAATCGATCAGGACGACTTGGTGAAGATAGAAGGACAGGACAACATCTTCGAGACAATCGACTACCGCTCTTTTGCACCACGTTGAAACAAAGCCCCTAATCTTCTTCTCTTGTCACGAACACCCTGCCCTCCCCCGGGGACAAATCGTATGAAAACGACGCAGGAATCTCTGTGAGCGGTTTCTCGGGCGATACGTCCTCTACGAGTGTCTTGGACTCAAAGAACTCATAGATATCCGGTGTCTTGAAGGATTGTGAATTGCTGATGTCCTTGTTGAGAAGCACCAATGCCTCCTCGCCTGTCCGAGAAGACCCTTTCCACATTAAAAGAACCTGGGGATTGTTTTCGGCATGCATTTGTGTGGCTGCTTCCTCTTGAAAAACCCCGTGGTCTTCCTTGATTTTGTTAACCTTCCTGATAAAGGGACTCAGATCGATTCCGGTTTCTTCCCAGTCGCGGGGAGTGGTTTCGACTACATGGGGCATTTTGCGAAATCCGAATTCAAACCCCATGGGGATCATTACACCGGAAGAAAAGAGGGCACTAAACAGATAACGCTGTTTGACCCCTTCCACGTTTCCTTTAAGCTCTTCAAAGAGCCTTTCAGT
>JARRRH010000088.1:0-7297 GCA_037380925.1 Deltaproteobacteria bacterium
GCCACCACCTGTCCCTCCACGCCAATATTCCACAGCCCGATCCGAAAACTGTAAACCAGGCCGCATGCACAGAGAGTAAGAGGAATCCACCCCGTCAGAACCTGGGCTACCTTGAGCCAGGTGCCGATGGAGCCTGAGAGCAAGTAGTAAAATGCGGTCAATGGAGGCGCACCCGCCACTATCAGAATCAGGGTGGTGGTACCAAAAACAGCTACCAGAATCGCGCCGGTCTTCAGAAGCCTTCGCTTGAGACTTCCTTTCTTCCCTGTCACCCATTTCACGGTTTACACCTTGCCCGCTATGGCTTGCCCCAGGTCCATCACATTGGTATCGCACGCCCTGACATCCTTCACCAGAATCCCGTCGCAGAAAACGAGAACGCGGTCCGCCACCTGAAGGATTTCATCCAGCTCCACGGATGAAAAAAGAATGCTGGTTCCGTCGGCCGCGTAAGACACCAGTTCCTGCCAGACCCATCGGACGGACTCCATATCAAGACCCCGGGTCGGATTTTCCAAAAGCAGGATGCGGGGTTCCTCCGGTATGAGCGCCAGAAGGAGGCGTTGCTGGTTTCCTCCTGAAAGGGATTCAGGTGTTGAAAGAGGACTCCCCACAATCCGAAATCGACCGATCTTTTGCCCCGCCAACCTCCTCGCCTGACCCCATAGGATCTGAACACCTTGGCCTTGCTGGAGGGCCAGATGCTCGGTTATGGTTAAGCCCGGAATAAGCCCTTCCTCAAGGCGAGCGGTGGGCAAAAAGGTAACCCCCTTTGCTTTGAAGGCATGATAACCCTTTCCTGCCATGTTTTCTCCGGCCACATGAATCCTTCCCTCCCGGGGCTTGTTGAGGCCGGCTGCTACCCGAAGAAACACATCCTGCCCGCTTCCGGCAAGGCCGGCGAGTCCGACCACCTCCCCCTCACGAATCGTCACCGTACACCGGCCCAGCCCGGACCGGCCGCCTTGGGCGGAGACACGCTCCATAGCCAAGGTCACCTTACCTCGGCGTCCTTCAGCGCAGGGGGGTGGCGCGGGCGGCACACCGAACATCCACTGGAGAAGAGTTCCGGTGTCGTAGGGGCGATCCATCTCACCGGAAACCCGGCCTTGCCGGAGCACCGTGACCTTGTCACACAAAATTTCCACGTCTTCGAGTTTGTGGGAGACAAAGAGGATGGTCTTCTGCTGGTCTGCCAGTTTTTTGAGCGCCGCAAAAAGGAGGTGCCGCTGGAGGCTTGTAATCCCCGTGGTCGGCTCATCCAGGATCAGAACCGCCACGCCAAGGGCCAGAAGTCGGATGAGTTCGAGTTGCTGCCTTTCGCCGACGGTGAGCTCTCCGACCGGTCTGTCCGGGTCCAAATGAAACCTGAACGACTCAGCCAGTTGCCTGAGCTCCGTACGATATCGGCCTTCTTTAGGAGAGAGCCCACTGTGCCGGCCCATCATGAAGTTTTCCAGAACCGAAAGGGAGGGAAAATCGAGCGGGTCCTGGTAGAGCATGCCGATACCGAGCCGGGTTGCATCGGAGGGCTCCCGGTATTCGACCGGTTTGCCGCTCAAAAGAATCGTGCCGCTGGTCTTGCGCACGTACCCGGCCAGGATCTTCATGAGAGTGCTTTTGCCGGCCCCGTTCTCTCCAAGTATGCCACGGATCGACCCTTCTGCGATGTTGATGGTGATCCCGTTGTTGGCACGCACCCTTCCATAATGCTTGTGGATATCGCGAAGGATGATCCCCATGCATCCTCCAGCCCAGTCCCAACCCCCAACCGCCTCTGACATCAGGTCTTCATGGGCAAAGGGTGGCAGCCCGACGGATTACTTCGCCTTGCTCTGACCGGTCATGCCTTTCAACAGTTGCTCCATGTACCAGATCTGTTCATCCGTGGCCACCTGGCCCTCTTTCACAAACGTAGAGCCGTCCTGATAGTAAAGAGGCCCTTTGAAAAGCTGAGCCTGCCCTGAGGCGAGATCCTTGATGAAGAGCTTGAGAGCCCCATGATTCGATACGGAAATGGCGGGTCCGGGAAGAAAACCCACGTGGCTCGTGTCCGGATTGTTTATATCCTTCCAGTCCGGTCCAAGCCAGAGCCACTCCTGCTTCCACGTGCCTTGCATGGCAGCCTTAATGAAGTGCACATACCCAGGCCCCCAGTTGAAGTAAGGGACACCCAGACAGACTTCCGGACCCCCTGAACAAGCGCCTTTGTAATCGTAGGGTATGGCCCAGACCTCCTTGCCTTCCTGCTTTTTCTGCCGGGCCACAACCAGAGCTTCTGTGGTGTCTATTCCGGAAATCACCGCATCATATCCGGTGTTGAAAAAATTCTGGGCCACCTGGGTGGGATCCGCGGTGACTCCAGGAATATTGAACCAGAAACCGATCCATTTGACATCGAAACTCAGATCCGTCCGCTCCTTGCCGAGCACCTTTTCCCAGGCATAACGGGCTCCCAGATAGCAAGAGGCAGCCAGACGCCGTGTCTCTTCATTAATCAGAGGTCCCAGGTATCCGATTCTTCCCGTTTTTGTAGTTAGGGCGGCCACGAATCCGGCCATCATTTTGCCGTATTCCATGCGACCCATCAGGTTGGATAGGTTCTTGGGGGCTTTGCCTGTCACCACGTCGTCCCCGGAAACATGGAGGAAGTAGATCTCGGGATGCATGAAGGCCGCTTCCCTGGCGCCGTCCTTCATATCGTCGGAATTGGCAATGATCAACTTTGCTCCTTTGGCAACGAGATCATCAACCAGCTGCGGGATAGTGATCCCGGGTCTATCTGCTGGATTGACCTTATCGATGTAGATCATCTTCGACCCCGGAACCTTTTCTTCAACATACTTTCCGGCTTCGTAATGGGCCTGGCTCCAGCCATGGTCATTGTAAGGCCCGACCATCAGGAGGCCGAAGACGAACTTCTTTGGCGCAGCCAAGCTCCCGGATAGGGGAACTGCAAACACAAAAAAACAGACCAGGGCCACGACCAGTACTCCCAAGTATTTGCGTGACATAGACCTTCCTCCTTATTTTGATGATTTCTCTGAAAGCTCAGTTAAGGATCCTGGCTTGATACACGAACGGCCCATCGCGATAAATGGGATATAGGAAAAAGAGGCCTCCGTGTCAAGGAACAACTGGCTCACGATGGGTTTTGCACACATTCAAACCTGGCTGAGCAACTCTTGAATCTTCGCCTCCCCGATTCCCACAAAGGCCCTGCTGATAGTTTCCAAAAAGGATTTCTCTTTTCCCTCGATGCCGTTCCCCTCAAGGCGATATCACGGAAGGGCGTAAGGCTAAAGGCGTAAGGCGCAAGGAAGTTTCAATAGAATCTTCAGGTTTTGCTGTGAGCCTTATGCCTTGCGCCTCAAATGCGGGAACAAGCATGCCGGCTCCCTTGGGGGAGCGCACCCTGTGCACGACGATATGACAAGCCGTTCAAAAGCTCAACCCATTTCTTGGTGCCCTTCTTGATCCGGAAAAGACCTTGGTCCCGCGGTCCTTGACCGTCCTCCACCGATTAGGCTAAGATGCGCAGGCAACAACCCTTTCGATTCATGCCGCAGGAAATGCGAAAGGAAAATCACGGTGATTCAACAGCACACTCCGCAGGCAGAGCGGAGCAGCTACTATTTTCGCGATGTCCATCCGAACGTTCTCATGGGCACGGCCAGTGACCGTTACGCCGGATGGCTCGATCAGATCTATTCAAGGGAACGCTATGGTGACAAGATATCGAAGAGATCCAAAGCTGTTGGCGGCAAAACGGTCACGGAAGAAACACTGCCTGTCGAGAGCGTGGAAGAATACTTTGAGCATTTTTCCGTCCTTGAACTGGATTTCACCTTTTACAAGGTTCTTCTGGGCAGGGACTTGAAACCCACACAGAATTACCATGTGCTCAGAACCTATGCAAAGCATCTGGGCCGGAATGACCGCCTGATTTTGAAAGTGCCCCAGATCATTTTTGCTCAGAAGCTCTGGAGGGGAGGCAAATTCAACGAAAACCCGGACTACCTGAACGCACAGGTTTTCACCGAGCAATTCTACAAGCCCGCAACTGAACTCCTAGGCGGCCACATCAACGGCTTCCTCTTTGAACAGGAATACCAGCGGAAACAGGACAGGGCAGTGCCTGATACCTATGCGGCCCACCTGACCGAGTTTTTTCAAAAGGTCCCCGAAGATGACCGCTACCACATTGAGGTGAGAACCGATTCCTTGCTTTCCCCCCCTTACTTCAATTTCCTGGAAAAGTTCCGGATTGGACAGGTCTTCTCCCACTGGACGTGGCTGCCGCCTCTTCGCAGGCAGTCCGCAAAAAATTCCAAGGCCTTTCTGAATGGGTCCAGGCAATGTGTGATCCGGCTCATGACGCCCCGCGGCATGCGCTACGAGGAGGCCTATGTCAAGGCATTCCCCTTCGACAAACTGGTTGACGGCATGATGAGCCCGGACATGGTGCAAGACGCAGTGGCCATCATGCGGGCGGCCGTTGAGCACAACGTGCGCGCCAATGTGGTGATCAATAATCGCGCCGGCGGGAACGCGCCGCTGGTCGCGCAGAAGATCGCCCAGGAGTTCTCAGAAGCCGGGCCGGGCTAAAACATCCGGGGAAGTGAAAAAACCTATCTCACAGGAAACAACCAGCTTCTGCACCTTTCGTCACGGCCGGAAACGATCTCATTCACAAGATTGCCGAGCTTCCGCGTGACAGGTCCGGGCGCCTCATCGAGCGCCCTGTCTTCAATCTGCCTCACGGGCAAAACCTTCATGGGAGTTCCTGAAAAGAAAATCTCGTCCGCTTCGTAAAGGCTTTCAGGAGGCAGCCGACCTTCAAGCGTGTCGATCCCTATCACAGGGGCGATCTCGAGTACGGTCTTCCGGGAGATACTCATCAGCACTGTTCCGAGCCCAGGCGTCATCAACCGGCCGTCCTTTATGAGGAAAACGGATTCCGTCCCCCCTTCGGCGATAAAACCCTGGGTGTCCAGCATAATAACCTGGTCAAACCCCCGTTCCCGTGCCTCCGCCCGGGCCAGCATGCCGTTCAGATAGTTAGCCGCCGCCTTGGCCTCAACGGGAACAGTCTCCGGATCGAGCTTGCGCCACTTGGAGATGCAGGCGCTGGCCCCCCTTTCAAAGGGAAAGCGCAGACCTCCCAGATCCTGGACCGGATCAACCACGAAGATGGCAGCGTCCAAGACTTTCTGAGGAGGAAGGATTTCAAAAGCGATCTGCGGGTAGAAACAGATAATCTTGATGAAACCCTCTTTGACGCCGTTCTCCTTGACTGTTTCCATAACGGCCTGCTGGAAGGCGTGGGGGGTTAAGGGGATTTCCATGTCCAGGAGCCGAGCGGTTGTGAAAAGGCGACGGATGTGCTCATCAAGCCGAAACACAGCCGGCCCGGCCCCGGTCTCGTGAAGACTCATGACTTCAAAAATGGCGGAGCCCCGACCGAAACTGTGACTCATCATGTGGACTTTCGCCTCTTTCCAAGGAATGAACCGGCTGTTCACAAAGACAACGCGCTCTTCCAGCATGGGACTTCTCCTTTCCCGGAACCGCTTTTCGTCAACCCGTAAGACTGCGTTTGGTTTGACACTATAGGGAACGGGGTTCGGCCAGTCAAGAAACAAGGAAGGCTCGATTCCGGGATTTACAGGTTTTTCCTAGGAATGCTTTTTCCTTGAAAAATACAGGATCTGTGTGATATTCAAAATAATTCTTGGAGATTTCTTTAAGGGCGTGTTTCTTTTGGCTGCGTGGCCCACGAACAGGTCGGCCATCCTCGATATGGGAGGATTGCCCTTGTGCAATCCAGACAGAAACCTTTAACCGGAAAGGGGGAATATGGCATGAAGCTCTTTAAGTTGTGTGTGGTGCTTACAGCTTTGGCACTTCTGGTCTCCACAGGGATAGCCATGGCCGGGACCCTTGATGAAGTCAAGGCGAGAGGTGAACTCATTGCGGGTGTGAACGGCGGCGTGTTCGGGTTCAGCATGCCTGATGAGAAAGGCGTTTGGAAAGGCCTGGACGTGGATACGGCAAAGGCTATCGCCGCTGGGGTGTTGGGAGACGCCGAGAAGGTGAAGTGGGTTGCTTTGACGGCTGTTCAGCGCCTGCCCGCTCTCCAGTCCAAAGAAATCGACGTGTTGTGCCGCAACACCACACAGACCCTGACCCGTGAAACAGTAAACGGCCTCAATTTCTGTCATGTCAACTACTATGACGGGCAGGGATTCCTCGTGCCCAAGAAGTTGGGCGTCAAGAGTGCCAAGGAACTAGGTGGCGCTACGGTGTGCGTTCTTCCCGGAACCACAACGGAGATGAACGCGGCCGATTTCTTCCGTAAGAACAACATGCAGTGGAAACCCGTTGTGATCGAGCAGACAGCCGAGCTGTCCTAGGCTTTTTTTGCGGGCCGGTGCGACTGCCTGACCTCGGATGCTTCCCAGCTGGCTGCCCACCGTTCCGTTGCCCCGAATCCAGATGATTATGTGCTGCTGCCTGAGATTATTTCTAAAGAACCCCTTGCGCCCGTGGTCCGACACGGCGATGATCAGTGGTACGACGTTTGCAATTGGACGGTCATGGCTCTCCTGGAAGCGGAGGAACTGGGCATTACTTCCAAAAACGTGGACGAGATGACCAAAAGCAAAGATCCCAAGGTCATGCGTTTTCTGGGCGTAACCCCGGGCTTGGGCAAGGATCTCGGCCTGGATGACAAGTGGGCCTACAATATCATCAAACAGGTGGGGAACTACGCTGAAATCTTTGACAGGAATGTAGGGCCCAATACGCCCCTCGGACTCGAACGGGGTTTAAACGCCCTGTGGAACCAGGGTGGCATCCAGTATCCTGCGCCATTCAGATAATCTTTCCAAAAGGTGCCCCTTTATTGAGGGGCACCTGCTATCGCAAAATCGGATACATTTGTTGAACCGGGCTGTTGTTCTGCGGCGACCCTTCAGGAGGGTGACCGACCTGGAAACAGGACATGACAACTTCCAACGACAACGCGGTCACAGAAAAGGTCCCTTTTTGGCTCGACCCCAAAAAGCGGGCGATCATGTTTCAGGTCTTTATCCTTTGCATGGTAGGCCTTCTGGCCTACTATCTGGTCTCCAACACCCTCGTCAATCTTGAGAAACAGAAAATTGCGACGGGGTGGGGATTTCTCGGCAAGGAATCCTCTTTTGAAATCGGCGAATCTCTCATTTCTTATTCCGCGGCCAGCACTTACGCACGCGCCCTGCTTGTAGGAGCCCTCAATACCCTCAAAGTCTCC
>JARRRH010000089.1:0-9120 GCA_037380925.1 Deltaproteobacteria bacterium
ATCGCTCTAACAGCCCTTATCCTCCCCGGATCGGTAGAACCTGTCCGGGTCCCCCACCAGAGGTGGAGGGTTTAGTAACAACTAAAAAGCTCGTTTCAAAGTTATTTTGGACACCAGTATGCTAAGAGGAATCTTTGATTCCACTGTAAATTTTGGCAATGCCGAAAGTGAGCCGTCTCACTTTCCTATGATCGAAACCGGCTTCGGCGATCTCATTGAGGAATTCCGTGTGGGAGGGAAACTCGCGAATGGAGCGTACAAGATAGGAATACGCGTAGTCCGTTCGCGAGAGCCGGTTTCCTACGGGCCCTAAAATATAGTCGAAATAGATGCCATAGAGACGGCCGGGCAAAGAGCGCTCCGGGCGGTCGAATTCCATAATGAGAAGCTGTCCCCCTTTTTTCAGCACCCGTCTTGCTTCGCCTAAGACAAGGGCCCGCTCCTTGATATTTCGAATGCCGAAGGCCATGGTCACGCTGTCAAAAGAGGCGCTTCGGACCGGCAACCGGCGGCCGTCCCCGACCATTAGGCGGATCCGGTTTTCCAGACCCTTTTCCCTGATTTTTTTCAGACCGATCGCCAGCATGCTTGGGGAAAAATCCACGCCTACGACCTGCGATCGAGGATGGCGCCTGCAAATCTCAATCGCCACTTCAGCGGTACCGGTAGCCATGTCGAGCACCAGCGAGCCGTTTTCGCATTCAACGGATTTTGCCAGAATTCTCCTCCACTGTATGTCGCACCCTAGGGAAAGCACGCTATTCTGGAAGTCATAAGAGAAGGCGATGGATTCGAACATCCTTTTTACTTGGAAGTCTTCCATAGCCTGTCTCCTTCGCAGTGAACCTTTTCCGGTCGAGCCGGAGGTCTCAGGAACCCAATCAAAGGGAGCTTGATCCATAAATTTGGTTCAGACCGCCGTGAACAGCAACAGAACCCATCATACCTGCGGAAGCAGGAATCCGGAAAACAACTGGCTTCCGGGTCAAGCCTCGCAGCTTTCCCTGTCCCTGTCAACAAGTACTGCCATGGAGTACCGGAGGAAAGGGAAGCAGCCGCCGGACCTAAGCTTTAAGGGGTTGTCGTTCATCAAGCCGGAGCCGGCTGACGCACGGGAAGCCGAAGCCGTCTTACCAAAAACTGTTCAGAATCCGCCTAATGTCATTCCAGGTTATTAAAACAAAAAAGAGGATCAACAGTGCCCAGCCGGCCATGGCGATGGCGTTTTGGACTTTCGAAGGGAGCGGTTTCCCCCGGACCTTTTCTATAAGCAGGAATACGGCATAACCGCCGTCCACCACGGGGAGGGGCAAGAAGTTCAAAACAGCCAGGGACACGGAGATAATGGCCATGAAATAAATGAAGTCCGTTACTCCTTGGCGGCCCGCCTGAATAGCCATGCTTCCGATGCCCACCGGTCCGCTGAATTCTTTGTAGGAGACCGTCCCTCTGAATGCATCCACCAGCGTGGCATAGGTCATAGCAATGAAATCCCAAGTCTCATGGAAGCCCCAAGGGACCGCCGCTGCGGGATTTTTCTTCACCTCTTTGCCCATGAGGATGGTGAATCCCCGCGGGCCGGGAAAAAGGACGAAATGGTAGTCCTCCGGCTGGAAGAGCGAAGGGATTAGTGGGCCCATCCGCGCTTTGGTCTCAGCCGGGTCGCCGTGCTTGAAGGAGAGAAAAACCTCTTGGTTTTGAAGGGCCTTCAAGGCGTTGAACAGTTCAATCCAGTTTCCAACCTTCGTCCCGTTCACCTTGGTGAAAACATCGCCGGGGGCTATTCCCGCCCTCGCAGCGGGAGAACCCTCACGCACGTACGCCACCACGGGATTCATCTGGTCGATGCCCGCAAGAATGCCCACGGCGACGCGTCCACGGTGTTTCTCGGGGCGGATCTCCATGGGCGGCAGACGCCGGCCTTTGCGCTCGACCACGATCGTCGTCTCCTCCCCGCCGACTTTGCTGTTGATGTCGAGAAAAGCCTTCATGTCCGGCAAGGACCTGCCGGCATATTTCAAAATGATGTCTCCCGGCTTCAGTCCGGCCTGAAACGCGGGCGATCCCTTGATGACGCCGGAAACCTGCAATCGGGGTACGAGTCCCAAAAGATCAAGGATTTCATCCTTTGCAGGCCAAACCACGTCGCTGAGGAGCACATGCTTTTCCTGGCCCCCCGGCAGTCTCAAGGCGACCGAGCCCTTCTCACTGTTGTAAGCCACGATCTTCCCGGATACCCCGGCGCCGTTTTTTAGGTAAAACACGCCCTCCTTCATGCGAAGCTTCGGCTGGACCCTGACCTTGATCTTTTCTTGGCCGCGAAGAATCTGGATGGCTGCTTCATCACCGTTAAGACCCTCTTCAACCGTCGGGATGTCCCATTGATGGCGGATTCTCTGCCCGTTGACCGACAGAAGTTTATCGCCCTCCATAAAGGGATCACGGGCGATGTAGTTTCCCAAAGAACCGAAGGTGGTGCTGAGAGCCGGGACAAGGCCGAAACCCAGATGCCCTTCCAGCAGCATGACTCCGATTTTCGCGGTGCCCTTTTGAAGTCCCTCCTCTGTCTCCCGCTCGATAACCATGCTGAAGTCTTGGCTGGGTGTGGCCAGAGCCGCGATGATTGCAAGTTGGGCAAAACGGGTGATAGGTTTGCCGTCCACCGACAGAATCCTGTCGCCGGGCTTCAAACCGATTGAAAAGTCCGTGTGCGAATCCGTTCCCCGGGTCCCCGGGTCCGACGGCGCGGCCCCTTCCCGACCCGCGCCCGGCCAATGAATTCTAGCACCTCCGGCCGGCGACCCGAGCAGCGTGCCGCCGACCACCGGCGCCGGAAAACGTATCCCTGCCAGGCAGACAATGACGAAGAGCACACCGGCCAGAACGGCATTCATGACCACGCCTGCCGAGATGACTGCAAAGCGTGCACTGATCGGTTTATTGCTGAACGATCTCGGGTCGCGCTCGTCCTGCTCCGGGACAGGGCCGAAGTCCTCCTGACCCGCCATCTTGACATACCCGCCCATCGGCACGACGTTCACCCGGTAGTCTGTCTCCGCCCCTTTGAACCCGAACAACCGTGGTCCGAAACCGAGGGCGAATTGCTCGACCCTGATTCCAACGGCCTTGGCGACCGTGAAATGACCGAGTTCGTGAACGAATATGATCAGCCCCAATCCGATAAGGAATTCCAAAATCGGCCATAACCATTCAGCCCACAGACCTACCCAGTTGAAGGAAACCGTCTCCACTTACCGCCCCCTACAGAGCCGAGCTCGGGCTTCCCGGTCCAGGACAGGCCGAAGGTAAAGCGCCCAGACCCAGAGAACCCAGCGGCGACAGATTTGCGATTTTCGATTGATGATTTCAGATTGAGCCTCTCATTCGTCAATCTGCTGCCCAAGAGCCACCATAACGCCAGCTACACTCTTACGAAATCTTTTCCTTTCCATCCCATGTCCGTGGCCGGTCTTTTAAGCGGCCTTGACATTCCAGGGGCTTGCGATAGGGCGCTATCGCCGGCGACGGAGCAAATAGATTATCAAAACGGCGAGGGCCAGAGCACCCACGCCTATGAGGATGAGTTCAAACCGCTTGAAGGCGTGCAAGAGCCGGAGGGCTTTTCCCCCCAGCTCATAGAAAAGCATGCCCCAAAAACACACCCACAATGCTGCACCCAATGCATTGTAGGCCAAGAACCGCCGCCAGTGCATTCGCGCAATGCCCGCGACAATGCCGTTCAACTGGCGAAGCACTTCGAAGAAGCGAGCCAGAACCACCACAGCGCCGCCATATTTCCCAAAAAAAGCCTCCGTCCGTTCCAGCTTCTGTTCGTTGATGAAAGCGTAGTGGCCGAAGCGAAGAACCAAACGCCGCCCCCCGAATCGGCCGATGGCGTAACCGATATTATCCCCTGCCACGGCCCCGGCCAAGGCGGCAAGCAAAAGATGCACGATGTCCATCTGACCCTGGGAAGCCAGCACGGAGCCGGTAATCAGCAGGGTTTCTCCGGGCACGGGAACCCCGAAATCCTCCACCAGGATCGCGCCGAATACAGCCCAGTAACCGTACTGCACAATATAGGCATGCAAGGTCTCCATGAGGTTAGCGGTTAGGTTCGTTTTGAGCTCTGCCCCCGGGGCGATCTATAAGAGATTTTTTCAAAAATTTGTTTTTTCGCAACCTCTCAGCCTTACGAAAACACTGATTGATGCAACTGGGCATGCGGGCCTCTTTTCAAAAACGAGAAATCGATGCCCGGAAGCCGGCATAAGGCCATAGGGCAGGCGGGCGGAGCGCCTCCTGGGAAAATCCATGCAGGGTGATACACGGAGCGGACTGATCAGGTCCTCCGACCGCCTTTTCTACCACTTACTCCCTGATTTCTCGATGCCGTTCATTCTTGAAAAGAGACCCCCATGGCCGGTAGCCGCGAAATTTCCATAAAGCTGACCTTTTACGTCCTTTCTTGTCTCTTTAGTAAGCAGAGAAAGGGCCCGCAAAAGCTGAGAATCCCCGCTCGCTCGGAGTTGCTCCGGGGTCATACTTTTCTCGGCACTGGGCGTCAAAAGCGTCGCGTCCGGAGGCAGGGAGACCGTTTGGTCCGGCACAATGCCTTTGTGCCATATAACATGTCCTTTGGGGGTCAGCCACTCTTCCACGGCAAGGTACAGTGCAGAACCGTCCGAGAGAAAGAATTCCTGGAGGACCGTTCCCGTACCGAAGGTCTTCTCGCCTACGAGAAGAGCGCGCCGGGCGTCTTGCAGGGCGCCGGCCACTATCTCCGCAGCGCTGGCTGTGCCGCCATTGATCAAGACCACCATGGGCACGGCCGTGGCGATTCCGCCCGACTCGACGGGCACTTTCTCGATCCGGCCCTTCGCGTCCTTTTCTAAAAGCACATTTCCCTGGCTTAGAAACTGACTCGCGGTGCCTATGGCTTCAACCAGCAAGCCCCCGGGGTTGTTTCGCAAATCCAGAACGATGCCTTTCAGCGGTGCTTGCTCAATGTCCTTGAGGGCCTTTTTCAAATCTCGGGTGACGCCCTTGCTGAAAGCGGCGATGCGGAGGTGGGCCGAATTTGTTCCCGGAAGCTGATGCCATGTTACGTTGTGGAGATGAATCACGGCGCGCACTATAGAAACGTCTCTTGTACGGTCTGTCCCTGGAGAAAGGATGGTGAGAGTGACCGCCGTACCGGCAGGCCCTGTGATGCGTTCCACCACCTGATCAAGGGAAAGAGCACTTATATCCCGGCCGTTTACCTTCAAGATAATGTCGCCCGGACGAAGCCCCGCTTTCTGTGCCGGCGAATTGTCCAGAGGCGCAAGAATCACGAAATGCCCGTCCTTTACATGTAACTCCGCGCCTATGCCTTTGAATTCTCCCTTATTGAAGCGTTTCTCTAGTTTGACCATCTCAGGGTTGAGAAAGCGGCTATGCCCTGTATCGCCCAGGGCATCCACCATGCCGCTTATGGCGCCGTAAGTCAGATGATCAGGGATCAGGGCGCTGCGGTCCACGTAAACCCGTTGGATGGTGTTCCACGCCTCCGCCATTAGCCTGAATTGAGGCTCAGCGCTTTCTGGAATCCTGTCGTCAGCCTCAAGGGCGCTAAGCATCCGGTTCCCTAAAGAAATGGCGCACGCGACAGCCAGGCAGGCGATCAGGCCGACAGACAGACTTTTTGCCCATAATCCCGGATAAATCCTTGATTTTCTCATTTGACGATTTCCCCTCATGATGCATTCCCCCTTTGACCTCATGGAAAGCATCATTCTATCCCCATGTCCTCAGGCCAATCATAAGGCGGCCGACCCGGTTGGAGCTGCTCCCGATCATACCGTTCGGAACGAGGCGGCCATGGGGAGCGAGTCAGAGGAGGGGGTCTTTGCCCCCATAGGCGCATCTTCCTGATCTCCACTACGGGACAGGTGTACGACCTCTTTCCCAAGGGCATGATCTCCGCGCCGGCGATTTCCCCCCTCACAGTGATCCACTTCCCCTTGGCGTAAGTCCCGGGGTCTAAGAATTTCGCAGTCCTGGCTATGAATCGTCCGTGGGAATGGTCCTCGCTTCCAGGAAGCCCTCTGTCATCAACCGGGGTCTCCAACACAAGGATCTCCGTACCGGTTGGGTAATTCAGGGTTTCGATGATCTTGCCGCCCCATAGGATAATCGAACCTACATAGGATGTGGGGTCTTTGAGCACTCTGGTGAAGGCCGAATCGTCTTCTTCAGCCTTCGTCCCCATCTCCTTGGAGACAGGATGGGCGCATGCGGATAGGCAGAGCAAGATCGACCAGAAAACCATAACTTTAAGCCCATGCTTGCATGACATGTCACCGCTCCCTTGCATCTTCGGTTTCCCCGAGGCCGGCCCGGTTTCTCTGGTCCGTGAATTCTTCCGCACATCATTGAGGAGGAGTGTCGGAAAATAAATAAGCAATATACTGTATTTGTCATGGCAGACCCTTGTATTTGGACCTGAACGGACTTGGCCCCTGTCTTTCAGCACAGAACGGTTCTTTCAAAGCATGCCCCTGGGAATTCACCACCTCGATGGCTTTTCCTGTCCACCTCCTTTTCTGAAAGCTCTGAGTTCAAATACAGTGAATCTCTGTGAAGGATACAGCATTGAGCCTATTCCCCTTTCCTTGGAAGAAGTTTACAGATGAGCGGGAGGAATTTGTGAGCCCTATCCGAAATCGGATCCGGAGGTATGAGATGTCCAGGATTTATTTTAAGTCCGGTAACGAAAGCAAGTTCGAGATCCTGAAGGGGAGTCACGTTGCTCTTAAGCAAGCAAAGGGGAAGTGGTACTACTGGGATTGGGACGAGATTCCCACCATTCAAGGGGAACTTAATCAGATTCTGGCTGAGGGCGAAGAGATGCTTGAGCGGGTGAATAAGCTCATCAAGAGCCATCCGGATTTAGCCGTCAGCTATTGAGGCGCAAAAGACTTTCTATCATTGCAAAGACCTGCCGAGAAAGAGGCCGCCGAATCGAATCTGGAGCGGATGCCTCCATCCGCTATGCTCGAGAGGTGGCCGATAAAATTAAAAAAGGAGCAAGTTCGAGCTCCGCAGAGGTCACCAAGGCCGTGGAGGGTTTGGGCGAGGAAATTGACAAGTTCAGGCATGAAAAACTCGAAGCAACTGAGAAACCCTTAAGAGGCAATTAATCGAGGAGAATAAGCCATGCACTATTTTATAGGGGTCAACAGAAGGTATGTTTTCATTTTGCTCTTTCTCTCACTCATAGGGAGCTATGTGAATATTCCTGTGGCGGAATTGCCTGCCGAGCAGGTGCATTCGGACAAGGTCGTCACCTTCTACGGTATGCGATATATGATACCTAAGGTTGTCGATTGGCCAAAGACCGTCATTGCCGTGAACTTGGGAGGAGCCGTGATTCCGGTGTTCCTTTCCCTTTACATCATGGTGAAAAAAAGGCTTTTCGGCAGGAGCATCCTGGGCGTAGCCATTGTCGCCACCGCCTGTCATTTCATGGCCCATCCCGTCCCCGGGGTGGGCATTGCTGAACCCACCTTTATTCCTCCTTTGGTGACCGCAGGTGCCGCCCTTTTGATTTCCAGGGAGTATGCCCCACCCCTTGCCTATATTTCGGGAAGCTTGGGAACACTGATTGGCGCAGACCTCCTAAATCTCGGCAAGGTCCGCGGTCTGGGTGCCCCTGTGGCATCCATCGGGGGAGCAGGTACCTTTGACGGAATCTTTCTGACGGGAATCTTGGCTGTTCTGCTGGCCAGCCTTGTGACAAAAAAGAAACCTTCCCCTTCTTAAGCCGGATAGCTCGGGAAGTTACAGCAATCCAAAAAAGTCACATTGATCGAGGAGGTTTCCTATGGAGCGTTCCAGCACGTGTGTATTCTTATTCATCGTTTTTCTTTATATTATTCCGGGTTCAGTGGTCATGGCGGCAGCCGACCGCACGAAGGACGAAACAATCACCTTCTGGGTCAAGGAAGCCCTCAGAGAGGATCCTCGGGTCGACGATTCCAAGATAAACGTCTCAACCCAGTCCGGGATTGTTGCTCTTACAGGGCAGGTGCCGGACCTGTCCTCAAAAAAATATGCGGATCTGGAGGCTAAAAAGATCCGCGGTGTCAGGGGTGTTGTCAACAAACTAATTGTGTTTGTACAGCCTCGGCCGGACACGGATATCAGACAAGACTTGCTGAGAGCATATCTCAACAGCGCAGACCTTGAGATGCGTGACATATCCGTGAAAGTTGTAAACGGTCGGGTGACGCTTACCGGACAGGTGGAGTCATGGTCGCAAAGAGACGAAGCCGGGCTGATCGCCACCGAGTTGCAGGGTGCAGCATACGTGGACAATGAAGTGAAAGTTGTAGAAAAGGGAAAGCGGCCTGACGGTGAGATCCGCAAAGACGTCATCGATGCGCTGGGCCGTGATGTCTATCTCATGGGCGTACTGATCGATGTGCAGGTAAAAGACGGTGTTGTGACGCTCACCGGAAATTTAGTCACACCTTATCAAAAAGAACGTGCCGCGGAGGATTCTCTATCGGTCCAAAATGTCAAGAGCGTGAAGGATTACATGGAAGTAGGGGCCCAAGAAGGCATGGGAGTGCGCAGGAAAGCCCCTCTGCCTTCCGACTCTGATCTTGAAAAGAGCGTTCGGGCGGAACTCTATCAGGATTTGCGTGTTGCAGATCCCTTTTACATCGATGTTGAGGCCGCAGACGGACATGTCACACTCCGAGGATCGGTCCGCTCCGCTTACCAGAAGCGATTCGCATCCCGTGATGCGCAGGATGTCGTCGGCGTCGTGCGGGTCACGAACCTCCTTTCCGTGGCCACGGAGCGGCGCGAAGACCAGACCGTGCGGGATGACATCCGCTTTGCGCTGGATGCCGATTCTACTCTTAGGGGGCTGAACATTGTCATCAGAGTCAAAGGCGGCATCGTAACGCTATACGGGGACGTAAACACTTTCCATGAGAAAGAACACGCCGCAGACGTGGCCTCGCGAGTGCTCGGCGTCAGGGACGTGATCAACAATATCACAGTAAACAAGATCATCAAGCATAGCGGCAGGGCACTCAAAGACCGTTTCCCTCACCTCCTCCGGCC
>JARRRH010000090.1:0-8061 GCA_037380925.1 Deltaproteobacteria bacterium
GCCGTCAAAACACCAAAGGTGATCCCCTGCACAGCAAGCAACCTCGCCTCATCACGCTTTCCCGCCCCCAGAGCATTTCCAATCAAAGCGGTTGCCCCTGTGGAAATTCCGGTTCCCACAGCGATGATGATAAAGAACACGGGAAGAGAAAGGGAGAGAGACGCCAGGGCCTCTGTTGAAATGAGGCCACCGAAATAGGTGTCCACCACATTGTACATGGTATAAAAGAACAGCCCTACGCTCGCCGGGAAAGCGATCTTCCGCACAAGGGCAGGAATGGGCAGCGTGGTGAGCTGGAGCGTATTGTTCTCTGCCATGATAGCTAAGCCTCGCTCCTCCTCAGGTGGATTTCGAGACGTTCTACCGCCAGGGACAAGGAGAGGGTCAGCACCAAATAGAGGGCCGTTATGGTGATCCACACTTCGAAGATGAGATAGGTGGCTGACATCAACTCCATGCCCTGAAAGGTAAGCTCTTGGATAGAAATGACAGACACAATGGCGGAGTCCTTGATGGTGGAAATAAACTGGCCGGCCAAGGGAGGAAGGATCCGCTGTGCGGCCAGAGGCAGAACCACGTACCGCATTTGCTGCCAGCGCGACAGCCCGAGGGCATAAGCAGCCTCCCACATCCCTTTTTCAATGGATTGAATCCCCGCCCGGACGATTTCCGTAATGTAAGCGCCTTCAAACAGAGCGAGGGTGATCAGAGCGGACACAAAGGCCGTGAACCTGGATGGTGTCGCAAAAAACAGGGACAAGAGATCCCTCGTGCCCCCAGAGGCTGATGCCACGAGGCCATCCACCCCCAGGGCACTCATGATCTGACCGCTCAGGAAAAAGTAAAAGATGAAAATGAGGATGAGCGGTGGGGTGTTTCGGACGAGCTCGACATAAGTGCGTCCCAGCAGACCGATGGCTGTCGCAAAAACCGTTCCCCATAGGCTGAGCCGAATGGTGGTGTAAAGGCCCTGAAGCAAAATGTTCGGCACCCACTCCTGGCTTTTCTGATCATACCGCAAGAGATACTGAGGGATGGCTCCCCAGTCCCATTTGTAGTGGAGGCCGACCGAGATCCTGTAGGCCATATACACCATCCCGGCTAGGACGAAAGATCCCAAAACCATGTCAAAGCCGCTTATTCTTGTTTTCCCTCTCCTCAAGGGCGACTCCTGAAATACTTTACCGCTTCAGGCTAAACGCCTGGGGCCTAAGGCATAGGGGCATCGGAACAGACCTATTTGAGCATGCCCTCCCAATCCCTGGTTTCGAACCAGTAGTGTTTTCTTCCCCCAAGCCAGCCTTCAGCCTTGACCTTCGTGATCCAGCTATTGAAGAAGTTCAAGGTATCCACATCCCCTTTTCGCAGCGCAAAACCAATGGGTTCCCTGGTAAATGTCTCTTTTAGGGGCAGGAAGAGCTTGTCGGGATGTTTCAACGCCTCGAAGGCAGGCATCGGTGCTGATGCCACCACAGCATGGGCCCTGCCGTTAAGCACTTCCTGCACTGCTTGAGACTCGTCATCAAACTTGCGCAACTGCGCTTTGGGCATGAACTTTTGGGCCGCCGCCACAGGCGTTGCACCGAGCCTCACGGCTAATACGACGTCCTTCCGGTTGAAATCCTCGAGACGTTTGAAACCTGCGGCCAACTCTTTGTTGGCCACCATGGACATGCCCGTCACATCGTAAGGAATGGTAAAGTTGACTTTGAGGTTTCGGCTCGGCAGAATGCCCATACCGCCAATGATGACGTCGAACTTACCGGTGAGCAAAGCCGGAATGATGCCGGCCCACTTCGTGGGACTAAAGTCCACCTTGACCCCCATGTCCTGAGCGAGCCGGGTGGCCACATCGATTTCAAAGCCCACGAGTTTGCCCGTTTTGTCCTTCATGGCCCAGGGCACAAAGGTAGACATCCCGACCATCAGCACACCCCTTTTCAGAACTTGCTCCAGCGTGCTTTCCTCGGTGAGCTGTTCACGTACGTTCTTCGCAAAGACCGAACCTGTTGCGAATACGCATAAAGCCACCGCCATAGCCGTTCCCAGGAAAAATTTTCGAGCTCTCATAGTCCTCTCCTTTCTGTTTTTAGTTTCACCAAGGAAGGAGCAACAAGCCACAGGCGGAAGGTTCAGGAAGCTTTCAGTCGCATAACGGCTGTGTCGTAAGCTTTAATCCTTATGCCTTCCGGCTTCACCTTCAAAGTATCTGACTCACAAAATTCTTTGTCCTTTCTTGTTTTGGGTTTGTGAATACCTGCCCCGCCGTTCCTTCTTCAATGATGCGTCCGTCCTCCATGAAAACCACCCGGTCGCTCACTTCTCGAGCAAACCCCATTTCATGGGTGACCACAACCATGGTCATTCCTTCTCCGGCCAAAGTTTTCATGACATCGAGAACCTCCCCGATCATCTCCGGGTCGAGGGCACTGGTCGCCTCGTCAAAAAGCATAACTTTCGGCTTCATGGCCAGGGCTCTAGCAATGGCGACCCGCTGCTGTTGGCCTCCACTGAGATGGTTGGGAAAGGTTCGCGCTTTCTCCGGGATTCCCACTTTTCTCAGAAGTTCCATAGACGCCTCTGTGGCCGCCTTCCTGCTTTTTTTCCTGACCAAGACTTGAGCCAGATTCACATTTTCGAGGACTGTCAAATGAGGAAAAAGGTTAAAAGACTGAAAAACCATGCCCACTTCTTTCCGAATCTCCCGCCGGTTCTTTTTGTCATTGTCAAGGGGAATGCCGTCGATCACAATGGAACCACTATCGATCTCTTCCAGACCGTTGAGGCACCGGAGCAAAGTGGATTTTCCTGATCCCGAAGGACCGATGATCACTAGAACCTCCCGCCGCCGGACATGGATTGAAAAATCCCGAAGGGCTTCGACGCCGTTTGCAAACGTTTTGCTGATTCCGTCAACGAGGATGATGGGATTCTCCATAGTCTCTTTCACGCCTCATGACTCCTATCCCGCGCGATTCAATCGGCGACCTTGAAACGAGTTTCCATCACATTGATCACCACAGAAAGCGTCGCGGTTACCGCAAGATAAATACCTGCCACGGCAAACCATATCTCGAAGGCGAGATAGGTTTCTGCAATAATCTCTTGGCCTCGCATGGTGAGATCGTAAACGGCGATGGTGCTCACCAAGGCAGAATCCTTGATCAAGGAAACCGCCTGACCGGTGAGCGGAGGGAGGATTCTTCGGATGGCCTGGGGGAGAATGATGTAACGATACGTATCTATGGTCTTGAGCCCCAGACTGTACGAGGCTTCCCATTGCCCATGATGTATCGAGATAATGCCTGCACGAAATATCTCAGAGGCATATGCCCCTTCGAAAAGGCTCAGCGCCAAAACCGCTGATGTGAAACGGCCGATACCCAATATGGGTCCTAAAACAAAGTAGATAAAAAGGAGCTGCACAAGGAGCGGCGTGTTTCGAATCAGTTCCACGTATGCTCTGGCCAGAGCCTTTGCCAAGAACGAATCCGACAATCGCATCAAAGCGGTCAACAATCCGAATGCAAAGCAAAGAACAAGGCTCACGCCTGTGATTCGGAAGGTAACCATCAATCCTTTCAGAAGAGGCCCTGCAATGATCCGACGGTCCTCCAAAGAAAATAGGTATTGGGGGACACGGTACCATTGCCAGTTGTAACCCAGCTGGCTCGTGCCGTAGGCCGTGAGCCATGTGAGACCTGCAACAACGCACAAGAAAAGGGAGACATCGGCCAGCGTTGAGCGCTGAAAAGCTCTCCAGAATTTCTTAGCCGATCTGCTCATGATGCGTCCGCCTTGATTCGCAAAGGATTTTTCCCTTCTAGCCCAGCTTGCAGTTCCGCCACGAAAGCGCCGTTGTCCTTATCCCCCTTGACATCCCTTTCAGGGACCCTTAATATTTTTCCGATTTGATAATTTTTGAGTAACCGATAGATTGAGCCGCCGATATCCTTTTAGCAACATTTTTCTAATCTTTTCGGCAGAATAGTCAAGTGGTGAAATAATAGGCATCATTTGGCGGATGGCTAGGAAAAATGTGGGTGATCGGTGTGGTTTCTCACGTCTCAGGCACATGATCCTTCCAATCTGTTTTGCCCATGAAGTGAGTCTTGGTTCGCGCATCTACGGTTAAACATGATGAACGATGACGAGGAGGCCGAAACAATGGACAAATATGTATGCACGGTTTGCGGTTATGTATACGATCCTGAAGTCGGTGATACGGATAACGGCGTGGAGGCCGGGACCCCTTTTGAAAAACTGCCTGACGACTGGGTCTGCCCGGTCTGTGGTGCATCCAAGGATCAATTTGAAAAGGAGTAGGAGCCCTTTTCCATCCTCGAGCTCGGGACTCGACATGAGCTTGCACTGAGGGGATTGGGTGGTGAATCCTGCTTGTTCAACAGGAGTGGCGGACAGGTGCCGGGCGGCCGTATCCTCAAGAACAGAGTCCGAGAGCTTCTGAACAGTGTCCCTTTCGATCGGGCTGTTGAGGAGCTTTGCCGAATGCCTGCCCAGCAGGTCGTCAACCCGCTCTTTTCATTCCTCCACCATGGCAACGAAAAGGCAAAATGGGCGGCGGTGACAGCTATGGGAGCCGTCGTGTCACAACTCGCCGATCAAGACATGGAAGGGGCGCGCGTTGTTTTGCGACGCCTCATGTGGAGTTTGAATGACGAGTCAGGGGGTATCGGCTGGGGGTCCCCTGAGGCGATGGGAGAAATTCTGGCACGCCACAGGGGTCTTGCGAAAGAGTATGCCCATATTCTTTTGTCTTATACCCGTCCGGATGGAAATTACCTGGAACATGAGATGTTGCAGCGAGGTCTCCTGTGGGGGATCGGAAGGCTTGCCGAGGCGAGACCCGATCTTCTCCAAGACACGGTTCCCCAGCTGAAGCTGTACTTCAGATCCGAGGATCCCACGGTAAGAGCGCTTGCTGCGAGGATTATGGGCTTTCTTGACGTTCAAGGGGCCCGGAAAGACCTTGAGCGGCTGACGAGGGATGCATCCGAAGTCTCCTTCTGGGAAGACGGCCGGTTATACAGGGGCCGGGTCAAGGACGTTGCAGAAGTAGCTTTGAAAAGGCTGTCCTCCGCTCATTGACCTGCCCGATTTATGGTTATCCCCGTCTTGATCGCTAACCCCTCACTAAGGCTGTCCGCAAACTCGAAGGGTGGCGTAAGTTGAGGTAAAAGGTTTTGGAGCCATAACTAAGGAGACAATACATGGAAAAACACCACAAATTCTCCATCTGGTATGTATTGCTGGCAATATGGGTTGTCCTTCTCATCCAGAATTATCTTCATTCCGCTTTTGCCATAAAGACGATCCCTTACAGTGAGTTCTTGGAAATTCTGAAAGCGAAAAGGGTGTCCGAGGTGGCGATCAGCGCCAACCAGATCCAGGGCAAATTGGTCCAAGATCCTTCGGACCCGAGCAAGAGCCAAAGGTTCAAGACCGTCCGAGTGGACCCAGAAATATCAAATCTTCTTGAGAAGTATGGTGTCACCTTCAAAGGCCAGGTGGAGTCCACTTTTTTTCGGGATCTGCTGTCTTGGATTCTTCCCATATTTCTCTTCATCGGCATCTGGTATTTCCTCATGAAACGCATGACCGGCCAACAAGCCGGTTTCATGACCTTGGGCAAAAACAAGGCAAAAATATACATGCAGAATGAACTGGACGTCACCTTTGAAGATGCGGCGGGTGTGGACGAAGCCAAACAGGAACTCATGGAGGTGATTGAATTCCTTAAGCAGCCCGCCAAATTTACGGAACTGGGCGGCAAAATGCCGAAAGGGATCCTGCTCGTAGGTCCGCCCGGAACCGGAAAGACCCTTCTAGCTAAGGCGGTGGCGGGAGAGAGCGGCGTGCCTTTCTTCAGCCTGAGCGGGTCGGAGTTTGTGGAGATGTTCGTGGGTCTCGGTGCCGCTCGGGTGCGGGACCTTTTTGTGCAGGCCAAGCAGAAGGCGCCCTGCATCATTTTTATCGATGAACTGGATGCCCTGGGAAAAGCGAGGGGCTTCGGAACCATGGGCGGTCATGATGAGAGAGAGCAAACCCTCAACCAGCTGTTGGTGGAGATGGACGGTTTCGACCCGAAGGTGGGCGTCATCTTGATGGCAGCCACCAACAGACCGGAAATCTTGGATCCTGCGCTCCTCCGGCCCGGCCGCTTCGATCGCCATATCCTGGTGGACCGGCCGGATAAGAAAGGAAGAGAGGGAATCCTGAAAGTCCATTTGAAAAACGTTACTGCGGAAGAGAACCTGGACATCGAAAAAATTGCCAACATGACCTCCGGCATGGTCGGTGCCGATCTCGCCAACCTGGTCAATGAGGCCGCCTTGCTGGCAGTCCGACGACATAAGAAAAAGGTGGGCATGGCCGAATTTGAAGAAGCTGTTGAGAGGGTGATGGCCGGCCTGGAAAAGAAAAACCGCCTCATCAATGCGGAAGAAAGAAAAATCGTGGCCTACCACGAATTGGGGCACGCTCTCGTGGCACTCTCCTTGCCCGGCACGGACCCGGTTCAGAAGATTTCCATCATTCCACGTGGTATCGCGGCATTGGGTTATACGATGCAGGTACCGACAGAAGATCGGTTCTTGATGAGAAAGACAGAACTCCTGAACAAAGTTGCCACGCTCCTCGGAGGTCGAGCTGCAGAAGAAATTGTCTTCGGCGATATCTCAACAGGGGCCCACAATGACTTGTCCAAGGCGACTGATATTGCCCGGAGCATGGTCAAAGAGTACGGCATGAGCAGCAAAGTGGGCCAAGTTTACTTTTCTCGAGAGAAAAGGCCCCTCTTTATTGAACCGGGCCTGCAAAGCACCGGAGAGTACAGTGAAGCAACCTCGGGGGTGATCGACGGGGAAATCAAGAAGATCCTTGACGAGCAGTACGAAAAGGCCCTGGAAATCCTCCGGGGAAAAAGGGAAATCCTGGACAAAGGCGCAGCCATTCTCCTTGAGCGGGAAAAAATCGACGGGGAAGAACTGAAATCCCTGGTGCTTGAAAAAGCATCTGAGAAGAGAGCATAGAGGGAATATTGGAATGTTGGAATGTTGGGGCAAAAGAGATATGATGTTTTGAAAACCCATTGTTCATGGAAGAAACCTCATGGTGAAAGCCGCGGTCTATCCACTGCCTCTGTTCAAATATTACGGAGCATGAGTCAAAGGATATCGTCCCTCCAGGGCGGGCCATTTTTCCACTATTCCATGGTTCCACAAGCATGGCATCAGCAATATGCTATGCGAAACGATATAGTTCCAATGAACTGTGGAAATTGCGGCACATTCGGGCAGGTTGGGCATGGGCAAAGAGTTTTGGACAATCGCAGAGGTGGTGGAAGTTTTTGAAATCGGAGAGGATGTACTCGAAGAACTGGAGCAAGGAGAGGTCCTTTGCCCTGTTTGCCGGGAGGATTCCTCTGTGAAGCTCTTTCCGGCTGCCGAACTGGAAAAACTTCGTATTGCCAAAATCCTGATCGAGGATATGGGCGTCAATCTTCCTGGCGTTCAAATCATCCTGAGGATGAGGCAGACCCTCTTTGAAATGAGAAGGCAGCAGTTCGATGAGATTCTAGAGGACCTGGCAAAGCAACGCCAGGAGAACATCAACGGCACAAGGCGTAAGGATCGAGGCGTAAGGCCCAAGGCAAGACATAACCAATCGGTCTAGTGCTAGGTAAGTTTCAAGCCAATAGGTACTCGCAGGCTGCTCAAAAACGTCTAGATGCAAGGCGCCCGAAATCCCGAGGAGTGAGTCGTACATGTAAGTACGTCACAACGACGAGGGATGAGGGCAACGGAGCAGATGGGCGCTTTTCATCAGCCTGCTAAAGGATTTTCTTGAATTTACCCTTAACAGCCCCACATACAGGACATCTCTCCGGGGCCTCGTCTTCGCTAATGTAACCGCAAACCTGGCAGACATAATACACAGTCTCCCGATCAGCAAGCATGTTGTTCATGGACCGTTTGTAGAGCTCGGCATGACGGCTCTCCACGTCACGGGCCTGGGAGAAAGCCTTCAAGACCGCCTCTT
>JARRRH010000091.1:0-7093 GCA_037380925.1 Deltaproteobacteria bacterium
GCTCGATCTCCTCTATATTGAAAACACGGAATTCTTCCGAGAAAAAGGCCTCGTCCCCATGCCAGAAATTGTCCTCAGGGCGATCCGGGAGAACGCAGCGCGCTGCGTAGCAATGCCCGTCCTCCTGAAAATAGGGGTAAACCAGATACCGACCGTTGAACCCGATTCTCATCTCGTCGACCACGGATTTAGACACACCGAATTGGGCAAAATAGCTGTATTGGCTCTCGTCTAGGAGGGATATGAACTTCTTGATCTCCCTGTTCAGATTCCGGTTGGGATAAACCACGTCCCGGATATGCTCTTCACGATCGGGATCGAAATCAGGGACCTTCACAGGATCCAGCCCCATGAGTTTGCCGAAGTAAGGCGGAAACCCCCCCGGCCGGCACCGACTCAAGCACCTAAAATACCCTCTGAAAAACCCTTCAGGGTCCACGTAGGCCCCCAGGGTACCCTGATTCTCCTTCCCGCCGCCTGTGCAAAAAGGACAAGGGGCCTTGACGATAGCTCCCTCGGCTTTTGCTCCGGGCAAGTGCTCCAGATAAAAGGTCTTTATTGCATCACCGTGGTCCATTAGACCTTATTCCTCACGCCTTTCCATGATCATCGCTTTACTCAGAGCCTTAAGCCTTTTGCCTTATGCCTTGCGCCTTAGGCCCTCTTATTATATCCCGGCCTGTGCCTAACAGGCAAGAGCCCGTGTTCCTTGATATTTGACATGACAGGAGCGGTGTCTTATATTTCCGCATATTCTACTGCGTGCGTCTAGTATGAAAAGACCCTACCTTCTTTTTTCCGCGATTTTATGTGCCATCACCGCTTTTTCTGTGCCTTGCTGGGCCAGCACGGTTCAATGGGAAGTTCTTCAGTGCCGGGATCGTTACGAACCAGGAAAAACCTACCCCATCGCTTTTCATCTCACCGTTTTGAAATCCTGGTACATTCATGGCACCGAGGTACCCAAGAACGAAATGCTGTTTCCCACCCGGTTCTCGTTTCAAGCGCCTAAGGGCCTGAAAATCCAGTCGCTTACCTTTCCTGCCCCGGAAAAAGTGCAGTTTGACTACTCGGATCATCCCTTGGATCTATATTCAGGAACCATCCTGGTGAAAGGCGACCTGGTGGTGGCGGACACCGTCCCACAAGGACACTATGTAATCAAAGGGCATCTGGCCTACCAGGCCTGTTCAGCTGAAAGCTGCCTCCCGCCGAAGAAGGTGTCCCTGTCTATTCCTATTTTGATTGTGGCCCACGGCAGCCCCGCCAGCCGTTTGAACGCGGATGTTTTCTCCGGCCGAGCACCCGCTGCCGGGGTGCTCTCCGGGGGCCGTGCTCCCATTGAGCTGGGGACAGGCTTGTTCCTCACCCTTTTAGGATTTTTTCTGGGGGGTCTGGCTCTGAATCTGACCCCGTGCATTTATCCTCTGATTCCTATCACAGTCTCCTATTTCGGGGCAAGAAGTGGGCGTTTCAGTGGCCAGACCCTGTTTCACGCTGTGCTCTATATGCTCGGTTTGGCCTTTACCAACTCCATGCTCGGGCTTTGGGCCGCCCTGTCGGGCCGGATCGTGGGATCCGCCCTCCAACATCCCCTGGTTCTTGTCTTCATGGCCGCCCTCTTTGTCTTCCTGGGTCTGGGTTCCTTCGGGCTCTGGGAGTTCAGACTTCCCTCAACCATGACCCGGGCTGTATCGAAAAGCTATGGCGGATATTTCGGCAGCCTGTTCATGGGTCTGACCCTCGGCATCGTGGCCGCGCCCTGTCTCGGCCCCTTCGTTCTAGGCCTATTAACCTATGTGGCCCAGAAGGGGAACCCGTTCCTCGGATTCCTTTGCTTCTTCATTCTCAGTTTGGGTCTCGGGCTCCCACTGGCTGTTCTGGCTTTTTGTTCCGGTGCAGTGAAACGGCTGCCCTTGTCCGGCGACTGGATGCTGTGGATCAGAAAACTCATGGGATGGGTGCTCCTTGGCATGGCGGCTTACATGGTCAGCCTCCTGGTTGACTGGCCCCACTCAAGGGCTGTTCTCTTTTCCGGGGTTCTTGTTGCCGCCGCTATCCACCTGGGATGGCTTGACAAAGCCGGGGCCAAAATCCGGCTCTTTGCCTACGTCAAGAAGGGGCTGGGCATCCTGTTAATAATCGGGGCTTGTGTCTATTTCTGGTCGGCCTATCCGGAACAGAAAGGGCTTTCCTGGGTTCAGTATAATGAGAAAAGCCTCCACGTGGCCATAGGCAACAACACCCCGGTTATCCTGGATTTTCGCGCCGACTGGTGCGGCCCCTGCCTCGTGATGGAGCGAGAGGTCTTCAGCGATCCGAAGGTCGTCGAGTTGAGCCGCCGTTTCGTCCTCCTCTGCTATGACCTGACCCGTACGCAGCCCGGCCAAAAAAAGATCCTCGAAAAATATGACGTCAAGGGCGTGCCTACGGTGATTTTTCTCAACGGTGAGGGCATTGAACTGAAGCGCTTGAGAGTCGAATCGTTGATCGACAAAACCGATTTCCTCAAGAGGATGAGGGCTGCGCTGCAACCCTCAGGGACGCAGGGCGGCGAGGAACAATGCAGGGAACTCCATGACCAGTGAACACCAAGCCTGGGCCTTGCGTCTTTCATGGGGAGATGCATTGCAAAGTTTTCTCATTGTGAATTAATGGGTTGTGTATCAAATGCCCTTCGGTTTCCAGCGTGGATGAGGGCGCCGCCTTTTTTGAGCAAAGCAGAAAAGGAGCATACCATGGATCTCACCCTTTTTGAAAACATGACCGCTTCGGATCTCCGGAAATACATCGAGTTCCTTCTCTGGCACTACCGTGTTGTGGACGCTTTCTGGTTTCTCGACGTGGCGGAACGCTTTGATCAGCCCACGGCAGAACGGCTGAATGAGCAGGTGTGGGGCCGGGTTGCGGGAATGGCTGCTAAAGACCTGGTCTCGCGATTTCACATTGGGAAGAAAGGGCTCGAGGGATTCATCAAGGCTCTCAGATACTTCCCGTGGTGCATTCTCGTGGGATATCGCATCGAGGAAAAAGACGATCACGTGATAATCTCGGTGCCGTCCTGTCCCACCCAAGAGGCCCGCTTAAGAAGGGGTTTGGAGGAGTTTGATTGTAAAGAGATGCATCGGGCGGAATTCGAAAGCTTCGCACACGTTGTGGACGACAGGATTGGGGTGGAGTGCCTTTTCGCCCCCCCGGGTCACCCAAAGGACATGTTTTGTCAATGGCGTTTCTACCTTAATCAAAAAAACCATGATAGGAGCTGAGCAATCCGCGCTGCGCCCTCTCATGAAAAGAGACAAGCTGGAGGGCCTCTATGCGGCATACAATCATCGCGAGTTTGTCCACCCGGACCCTCTCGAATTTCTTTACCACTATCCCGCTCTTCAGGATCGGGAGATCGTGGCCCTCATTGCCTCTTCTTTGGCCTACGGGCGGGTGGCCCAAATTCTGAAAAGCGTTTCTTCTGTCCTGCGCCTTATGGGGTCGTCGCCTTTTCATTTCGTCATGACCTTGCCCCTAGAATCCCTTCTTGCCGTTTTTTCAGGCTTCAAACACCGCTTTACAGCCGGACCGGAATTGGCCTGGATGCTTTGGGGCGCGAGGCGTGCCATTGAAAAGCACGGTTCTTTGCTCGGATGCTTTCTTGCAGGATGGAATGAGAAAGAGAGCACAGTCTTGCCCGGTCTCTCGGCTTTCGTGAAGGCGTTTCCTATGAACTCTGCCCGGTGCTGGGGAGGGTTCCTGCCTTCCCCGGCCAAAGGAAGCGCGTGCAAGAGGCTCAACCTTTTTATGAGATGGATGGTAAGGCGGGATGATGTGGACCCCGGGGGATGGGGACACATTCCGCCTTCCAAGTTGATTGTACCCCTGGATGTTCATATGCACAGAATCAGCTTGAGCTTTGGCTTGACAAATCGTAAACAGGCCGATCTCCGCACCGCCATGGAAGTCACCCGGGCCTTCAAGAAAGTTGCGCCCGAAGACCCGGTCCGATACGACTTTGCCCTGACCCGGCTCGGGATCCGCAGGGACATGTATGCAGACAGTGTAAAACGGCGCTTTCGCAACAGACCAGAATAGAGAAGCCATGGGAATGGAAGCCCTTACGGGGCGTTGTATGAAATCGGCCGGTGCAGATTCCCTGGAGAGGTGCAATGAAGATTTTCATGCCCGGTGGTGGCGGACAGGGCGTTGTTGGACAGCGCCTACACTCCGGAGTAGTCCTTAAGGTTTGGGGGCTTGAAAGGAATGCGATACATGATGTGCACATCATCCGTATTCATGTCGTAAATCTCATAGCGTTCCACGCCCGGGCTATCCATTGGGGCAAACTCTGCCATATGCCGGTCCTTGATCACGGTAAACAGTTCCGTTTCCTCCGGATCGTAAAAAAAGCCCTCCTCCGGTAAATCATCTGCCGGGATGCTGTAAACCACCACACAATAATCCATGTCATCTTTGGCCTTTTCCCCACGCCGGCAACCGATAAGGGACTGGTAGACAAGGCCCACGTCAAGGTTCTCTTCGATCATCTTGGCTTCTTTCCACGCCTGAAGGGAAACAACTTTAGCTCTCATGCTTTCCTGCATTCATTCTCTCCTTACCAAACCGCCTGCCTAGCCGGCCCAGAAAGGGCACAGCCGGACATGGGCTTTGGTTCTGAAGCACCAAAACAAAAAACGGAGACCTAGCACATCAACGGCTTCTCCGTTTATGCGATTCTGTGGCATTCATATCTAAAGGTCAAGAGAAAAATCATCCCGACCCGATCTCCTCATTACGGTTCCTGAAAAACACCCACGACATCGCCGGCTTGGGAACTTCTGAAAATGGATTATAGGCCTGCACATATTGTGTGTCAACAAAAATAGGACACAGCATTTTGGGTATATACCCGTTCATTGACATCCTTCATTTCGAGCGTCGTCCAGACCAGATTCTTTCCGCTATCGTGAATATCCCCTTTTTCGGTGCAGGTCAGCACCGTTCCCTGTGGCGGAATTTGACAGACTTGTGCGTGAGACCAGGCAAGTCTAGCGCAGGCATAAAGTTCTTACTCATCGTGACGAATTGGAGTATAATATTTCTTATTTATCAGCATCAGTCTGAGGGCCACGTCTTTTCATAGCCTAGGTTCAAAGCACGATGTTTCTTGACAGCATTTTCGGCAGTCTTTCACAAGATCTGGCCATTGATCTCGGAACGTCTAGCACCCTGATCTACGCGAAGGGCCGGGGAATTGTTTTGAACGAGCCTTCGGTCGTGGCAGTGAGGAAAAGCGACGACGGTGGGCACAAGGTTCTCACCGTGGGCAGTGAGGCCAAGATGATGCTGGGACGGACCCCGGACAGGATTAAGGTGATCCGTCCCATGAGGGACGGGGCCATTGCCGATTTCGAGATCACAGAAGAAATGCTTCGCCATTTTATCGGAAAGTTCCATCGTCGGACCAACCTTGTAAGACCGAGAATCATCGTCTCCGTTCCTGTCGGTATCACGCCGGTGGAGAAAAAGGCCATCTTTGAATGCGCCAAGTCTGCGGGTGCCAGTGAGGTTTTCCTTATCGAGGAGCCCATGGCGGCTGCCATAGGGGCAGGACTGCCGATCCATGAACCCGCGGGCAACATGATTATCGACATAGGCGGCGGCACAACCGAGGTAACCGTCATCTCTCTGGGGGGCATCGTGTACAGCAAGTCGGTCCGGGTTGCGGGAGACAAGATGGACGAGGCGATCGTGCAGTACATCAACAGAAGATACAATTTCCTGGTCGGTCTTGGAACCGCTGAAGGCCTGAAGATGACCATCGGTAACGCCTGTCCAGGCGATGCGATTGAAACCCTTGAAGTCAAAGGACGGGACCTGGTTACAGGCATTCCCAAAATCTTCACTATTGACTCGGATGAAATCAGAGAAATGCTCTCAGAGGAAGTAAACACCATTGTGCAAACCGTTCGTAGCGCACTGGAGCAAATGCCTCCCGAGTTATCGGCGGACATTTTGGACAAGGGCATCGTAATGACCGGAGGGGGTTCCCTTCTGAAGAATCTGGATGTCCTCCTTCAAGAAGAGATGAAGGTTCCCATTACCGTGGCCGAAGAACCCCTCTTTACCGTGGCCATCGGGGCCGGCAGAGCCTTGGACAATATTTCCCTCTTAAAGGAGATTACGGTCCACTAAGGCAGGGCTCTCTCCCGGTTTTGCCGGCAGGGAAGCGTTCCTGTTTGCTTATTCGAGGCTTTGCACACAACAATTCGAAGATTGCAGAAAGGACTCTGGTGATGTCTCTATTGGATTTGAAAAGATTGCGTCTTTCGGAGAAGGATTTGGATTTCCTGGTGGAAACCGCCCACCCCGGTGTGACGGACAAACCGAGGTTGAAGCAGATTATCCGTGAAGATGAGGACTTCAGGAACAAAATCATCGCGGATGAAAAGGTGCTCAAAAGAATCGCCGACGATGACGAGATCCTGCTAAAAATTTCCCCCCTCCTTTTCTTTCAGATTCTCCTCAGAAAAACGGCCAGCGACCTGTCCCAGCTCAGTTACACCTTTGAGAAAACAAGCACCATGATAATCCCTGTGTTTGATGCCAAGGAAGTGGCTGATCTTCTGAATCATGCACCCCTTCTTCTTTACCTGGCCGACATGCTCTCATCCTTTACCCGGGTCGAGAGCTATGCCATTTCCTTTAGAACGAAAAAAGGGATATGGAGAAAAATTCGATTCAGCGATCTCGATATCCCGAGCCTTATCAGCTTCTCTGAAGCTGTGGAAGATGAATACCGGCTGGGCTTCTACAAAAGAATTGCAGACCTGTGTCTCTTTGTTCTGGGAATCTTCCCGGATTTTGTTGTGCGGGAGTGCCGGTACCCTTTTTCACAAGAACTGAGACCCCGGATACGGGGGAAGAAGAGGATTCGCCCTGAGGACTACGAGGAGGAAGGCCGCAAGTTCTACAAGCTGGCTGCCGAACATCAGTCAGCCAATGCCTTGGAACTGTCAGAGGTTTTCTGGGCGCTTCACGAGAATTTTCAGAAGGCAAAAAAACCTCTCAATTTCATTGCCGAAAACTATCTCCACCACAAACG
>JARRRH010000092.1:0-7091 GCA_037380925.1 Deltaproteobacteria bacterium
GGAGAAGGCGGGATCCTGCTGGACAGGGGAGGGCACCGGTTCATGGAGAAATATCACCCCCTCAAGGAACTTGCTTTCAGGGACGTGGTGGCTCGCTCCATCGACCTCGAGCTGAAAAAGAGTGGTGACGAGTGTGTCTATTTGGACATCAGCCACAGGCCGGCAGAGTTTGTTCAAGAGAGGTTCCCTCACATTTATCAGACCTGCCTCCAATATCAGATCGACATAACCAGGGAACCGATACCGGTCGTTCCGGCAGCCCATTATATGTGTGGGGGGCTTCTCACCGATGAGAACGCTTTGACAAACATCCACAATCTCTATGCCATCGGTGAGGTGGCATGCACCGGGCTTCATGGGGCGAACCGCCTTGCGAGCAATTCCCTTCTCGAGGCGCTCGTCTTTTCAAAAAGAGCGGCTCAAAGGGCATCGAGGGATTTGGAAAACAACCGGCGTATCCCTTTGACCGGCGCGCCCCTGTGGGATCCCGGCAGTGCCACCGACAGCGAGGAGTCGGTTGTGGTGACCCACAACTGGGACGAAATAAGGCGCTTCATGTGGAACTATGTCGGTATTGTGAGAACCAACAAGCGTCTTGCGAGGGCCGAGAGCCGGGCTCAAATCATTCAACAAGAGATCAGGGAGTACTACTGGGATTTCACGGTCACCCGGGATCTGCTTGAGTTGAGAAACCTTGCCCAAGTGGCGGAGTTGATTATCACCTGTGCGTCTCTGAGAAAGGAAAGCCGCGGCCTTCACTACAATCTGGACTATCCCGATCAGGACAACGAACACTGGAAAAGAGATACGGTGGTGTGGATCTAAATCGAGGAGTGAGATAGGGCGTGATGAGATTTTTTTCAGTACCGGGCGTACTTTGATCGGGAGGAAATCTCGGTTCCTTTAGCCTCTTGTTTTTCTTCTTCGTGGAGGTGCAACCACGTTTTGATATAGACAAAAAACAAGCCGCATCCCACTATGAAAAGCGCGAGATATAAGAGACCCATGAAGATGAAGTACTCTAAATTCCAAAGCCATTCAAAGGAAAATGGGGTCATTCTCGTTCTCCTCAAACGATCCTGTTTTGTCTCCGCCTCCTAAAGAGAGGCCTCTTCGGTGACCTGGGGCGGAGAACCCGACGCTTGGGCCTAAGGGCCCATATGATGTCGTGTCTTCTCTTTTCACGCTGCCGTCGCGGGGTTCAACTCCTTTTCTTTAGGAAACACGGGGAGATACCTGTATGAAACGGAAAACAGGAGGAACCCGTAACCGATAACCGCCATGGCGATGCCCCATTCTTGCCAGGTAGGGAGATAGCTCCAGAACCTGCTAAAGGGCATCACAGGTATGGCGAGTGTAACCACAATGAAGTTGAATCGATCCACCACGATGCCGATGCAAGTCATCAGGGAAGCCACAATGACAATGCTTTCGCTCTGCCGGGCCTTCGGGACCACAAGGATAATCGCGGGGACAATGCCGAACAAGACGATTTCCAATACCAAAAGCCAGGCGCCATAGGGACCCTGCCTGAAGAAATCGGCAAATTCAAGTCCAGCCCTCGGCACGATGCCATAGACCCAACTCAGGGTGTCCCCAATCTTAAAGATCATATAAATGACCAAGAGCCATCCAGATATCTTGGCCAATAGCCGGATGGTCTCTTTAGGAACAAGCTTCTTTCGCGTAATGCCTTCTGCCAGCTTGGTACACAGGATCGTAAAACATGGTCCTGCAGCGACGGCGGAGAAAATGAAAAGAAAAAAGGTCCAAGGCCAAATGTAAAAGCCTTCTCTCGCCGCAAAGGGTCGAGCGTACATCACCCCAAACATACCGCCCAGAGAACCCTGGTGAAAAAAGGAAAGAAACGTCCCCGTGGCTGCAAAAACGGCCATAGTGTGATGCAAATTGTGTCCAAAAAGACGGAATTCCTTGATTTCCTGAAGTTTTCTATTCTCAAGAATTAGGGGCAGGTATTCGATGGCCAGAACACCCAGGTATGCTGTAATGCAGAAGGACACCTCTGTCAGCATGGAATGAATATTGGCATGCCAAAAGATGAACCAGCCTCTGATGGGCTGCCCTATGTCGATGCCTAGCATAGCGACAGCACCTGAATAGCAGATGAAACCAATGATTACGGCGGCATTGAGGATGTCTTTCAATTCCTTTTTCCCGATGAGATAGGTGAGGAATCCGCTGAAAAAGGCGCCCGCCCCCAGAGCGATGAGGGAGAGATCAAAGACAATCCACAACGCAAAGGCAAAGACATCGCTCATGTTGGTCTGATTTAATCCGAAAAAAAGGCAAAAGAAGGCCGACACGAGACCCCAAGTCAACAGCCCTACCCATGGCAAGGTCCAGAAGAAAAAGGTCTTCGGGGGACACCTTCTGGCTCCTTCCGGTATCAGTGGTGCATCCATTCGTCATCCTCCTCGGGATCGGTCAAGAGATGGAGTGGTTACTCTATTTTGTATGTGTCAGGGTCGCTTTTAACACGCCACTCGTAGTCCATCCATGTCTCCTCCGTGACGGGTTTGGATTCGCCGGGCAAAAGGTTTTCACTTTTCTCGCGCACCCATTGTTTAGAGGACAGATAATAGACTTTGGGCTGCGTGTCCAGTCGCTCCAGCAGCCTGAAGGCATGGGGCATTTTCATCAGTTTGGAGACCCTGTGTTTGGGGTTGTTGAGATCCCCAAAGCTAATGGCCTTAGCCGGGCAAACCTCAGCGCAAGCCGGGATGTACTCATTCTCTTCCAGCTCCCGACGGCCCTGGGCATAGGCTTTGGTTTTCGCCCGCATGAGCCGATGGTGACAGAAGGTGCATTTTTCTACCACCCCTCTCATGCGCGGGGAGACCTCTGGAGAAAGGGAGCGCTCCATCCCTTTGGAGAAAGGCCGAGCCAGGGAAAAACCGTCAAACCAGTTGAAATACCGGGCGTGGTAGGGGCACGCCGCCTGGCAGTACCGGCACCCTATACACCGCGTGTAAATCTGGCTCACAATGCCGTTTTCATGATCAATTTTTGTGGCTGTGGCTGGACATACGGATACGCAAGGAGGGTGCTTGTCGCAGTGCATGCAAGGCCTTGGGAAGTAGGTCACCTCCGTATGGGGAAAGGGCTTGCCGTTGGTGGTTTTGAAGAGCTCCATCCAGACGATACTTCGCTGCTTGTCGGACTCATCGGGTCTGACTGTAACATTGTTTTCGGTTGCGCAAGCGACGACACAAGCTCCGCAGCCGGTGCATCTGTCCAAGTCGATGACCATGCCGTACTTGTGCTTGCCTTCTTCTGCTTTCATGATTAACCCCGTGTTACTGGTACAAAACCGAAAGGTGCCTTCTAGTTTCCGTCCCTTTAAGAAAGGGCGGAGCCGCCGGTCAGGCCTTTAGAATTCTCACGCGCGTGTGCCACCATATCGCTTCCCCGCTCACGGCGTCTTTTCCCGGATTCACTATTTTGTTGGGATTCACGCCTTTGTCCCTTTGAAATGCATCATAAGCTGTGTGCCCCAATCCAAAAAGAAGGTACACAATGCCCGGCATGGCCCCCTCAAAAAGATTGATCCGGGCCCTTGCTTTTCCGGCCGGAGACTCGATGATGACACGATCTCCCTGTCTCAGATTATATTCAAAAGCCGTGTCCGGATTGATGCCCGCAAAGGATTCACTCTTAAAAAGCTGATCGTCGAACACGGTTTTGTAAAGATATGGCGGGCTTGGGCTCCAGGTGTTCGAGAGGTTGATCAAGCCGTAGGGCACCATTAATAAGGGATAGTTCTTTTTGTCTTCCCCTGAAGGCGGCTCTTCGTAATGGGCCATAAAGGCTTCGTCCCCTCGGGCCCGGATACCCATATGCTGAAGGCCTGCGGTCAGGGAACCTTCCTTTTTAGCTGCATTCTTGACAGCGAGCTCTATCCTGGAGCTGAAAAACTCGAATTTACCGGTTGGGGTCTTGAAGATCTTTTCCCAATTCCCGAAATTGTGAGTCGGGCGATACCACAGCCCGGCGGACTTCAACTTCTTCCACATGTCTTCGAAGGTGGCATAATCGGAACCCGCTTCGCGGTGACGCCCCAGCTCTTTCCAAACCGGGTTGGATGGATCATAGCTGGTGCGGCCTTGGCCTGACTCGAAAAGCCCGGCAACTCGGGCCTTGAGGGCTTCCTCATAGGTCTTCCACGGAAATGAAGCCGCCACAGTTCCGCCCATCATCTTGGCTAGTTTGATAATGACATCTCCGCTGTGTCGCGTTTCATACAGGGGGCTCACCACCGGTTTTGTCAGTCCGTAAAGCGGGTATTGAATACCCGTAGGCCAGACCACGTCCTCCGTTTTTTCAAGATAAGTGTGATCCGGAAGAATAAGGTCGGCCATAAAGGCGGATTCGTCCTTATAAGGGGAGAAGCTGACGATGAAAGGGATCTCTTTCATCGCCTCCCGAAACGCGCCGCTGTCAGGTAAGGTATAGGATGGGTTGGCAGAAAAGATAAGGAGAGTGTCCACCGGGGAACTGGGGCTTTCGTTGATGGCCGCGGCAAGATTGTTGGGCAACGACCGGGTGAAAGGGAATCGTGTGCTCTGCGCTTGATCGAAGCGCGGCTTCATCAAACCGCGCCGGGCAATCCAGTCGGTTTCCACCTCAGGCCACGCGCTCAGCGGAAGGGGGTCCCACACAAGGACGCCCCCTGGCTGGTTGATATTGCCTACCAGAGCATTCAGGCTTTGAACAGCCATGGATTCATAAAGGCTTCCGCTCAAATCCCCCTTGCCTTTGCCGCAAAGGGCAATGGGGGCCTTGGCCCGCGCAAAAGCCCTGGCCAGCTCTACGATCTCAGGGGCTTCCAATCCGGTGACACGAGAAACCGTCTCGGGGGAGTAGTTCCTGAGCACCATGGTTTTAAATCCCATGTGATGCTTGTTGTCTGCGGAGGTCCAGTCGTTAAAACCGAAGGTATAATTTTCCACAAAAGAGGCGTCATAGAGACCCTCGCGGATGATCACATGGACAAGACCTAGGGCAACGGCTGCGTCGGTCCCCGGGCGGGCGGCAAGCCATTGATCCGCCTTGGAGGCGGTGGTGGATGCTCTTGATTCAATCTGCGCCACTTTGGTTTTTCTCCGGCGGGGATGAATATGCCACAGCTTCCAGGCGTTCAACATTCGCCCTGGGGCACCCCATCCTTCTATCAGATCGCACCCGAAACTCAGAACAAAATCAGCATTCTCCAGATCATAGGCCATGGGCCCTTGCGTGCCTTGCATCAGCCAGTTGACCATGGCATAAGTGTTTTCAATAGAAGGGATCGGTGTATAATTGGGACTTCCGGTGGCCTGAAGAAACCTCTCCACCAGAAGGGCCATAGAGGTTTCAGGCCGGTTTCCGTCCACGGCAACAAGGGATTCCGGGGTTCCTTGCCGCCTTAAGCTGATCGCACGATCCGCAACGGTCTTGAGGGCTTCCTCCCAGGATATGGGCAGAAATGTCCCTTTGCCTCTAGCCCCAACCCGTTTCATGGGGCCTGTGAACCGCATGTTTTCGTCGTAAAGCAACTGGAGGCCACCTGCCCCCAGGGGACAAATGCCGCCGGGATTGACGGGATAGTCCGTACGCCCTTCAATTTGTACGGCTCTGTCCCCTACTTTCCTGACCTGAATGCCGCAACCGCCGGGGCAGAGAGTGCACACGGAATTCGCATGAGTGAAAGCCCCCTCGGGAGGGACCGGAACCCAGGGCCAGTTTTGGGTCCAAATCGCGATATCGTCCGTCAGCTTCCACGGAAGGGGCGACAAGGTGCCGCCCACGGCACCGCCAACGAGCAGTTTAATGAAGTTCCTTCTGTTGAAAGCGATGAGACCCTTGAGACTCTTCTTTTCCTGTTCCATTGGCTTCTATCCTATCGAGTCAGGCTTCCCCTCGCCGGCCCTCTGGGCAGAGGGGCATTTCATCATTCCACTACTCCAGTATCCCAACTTTTCTGCATTCCAACATTCTATCATTACAGTATTCCACTGCCCCAACACGCCATTACACCATTTTTCCAATCTTCCAGTACTCCAGCACTCCAATACTCCATTCTTACTTGTGACAGACAAAGCAGGCGTTGTTTTCGTCATGACCGGTCTTGGTATGGCATTCAGCGCAATCGTCCATCTTCATTCTGTCCCAGGTACTGAACTTGATCCCGGCTATGTTCCTTCCCCATATATCAATGCTGTAGCCGGTTAAGCGGTTCCGCTTGTAGATAGGCAAATTCTCAGATTGACCGAGATCGCCGTGACAGATCCGGCATTCCTCATTGGCCATTTTCACATGGGCGATATGGGAGAAGTAGACGCATTCCGGCTGCTTGGAATACACCAACCACGGCACCTCCTTTTCCTGGGCCACGTATTCCTTCAAGAACTTGGCCTCTTCAGGCTCTTCCCCCAAAGGAATATCCGGGTCGTCATGACACATCATGCAGGTTTCCAGCTTTGGAATTCCCGTAAAAGTACCGTCCTCTCGAAACCCATGGCAGTAAAGGCACCTTTCGAGCTCGGTCTTACCCTCAATGCCGATGTCTTCCTGGCTGTGAATGGCATGGCTGAAATTGATAGGCTGCTTCTGCTCGGAGTAAAGGGCCATGGGGAAGAGTATCCAGCCGACAATCAGGGCTGGCACCAGGCCCCCAAGAAACCAGAATAATCCGCTCCGAAAGGGTTGTGAGATGATGTGGGCGTAGTAAGAGAGTACGAGTTCGATGAGAGAAGAAATCCAACCACTCTTCGGCGGTTTCTCGGGGGGATGCGTTTGATTTTCCATGGGCCTAGTCCTTATAAGAGAGCGATTTTAGTTGATAAAAGGGACAGATAGGCATGGCGGAATTTTTTTGCGTATTTACCCGTTGAGGGGATTTTTGTCAAGGAAAAAGCCTGTACAAAAACCCCCTCTCCCTTGGCCCACTTTGACGGAATGCCTACAAAGCCTGAAGCGGCAAGGGACTAGAAGCCTGCCGTAGATGGAGGTCGGGGATTTCTCCCCTTAAGGTGGGCTCCCACACTATGAGAACTTCCTCATTCTCTTGCGGCGCCTTTTGGCGGCTTTTG
>JARRRH010000093.1:0-7072 GCA_037380925.1 Deltaproteobacteria bacterium
GGGCATGGGGTCAAATCCCCATGCCCCTGCAACATCGCGAAACCGTTTTTGAACAGTAATGAATGCCCATAATTTTTTTAAACACCACAAAGAGCATAGGGCATTCGAGGTCGTTCAGAAAGTCCCTTGAAATTCTGAGGATTTTCATCATAATAACCGAGCCTTGAAAAAACAACGATGAAGTGAAACATCGTGGATTTGAATACACTACTTAATGGTAACCAATTATGGAAGCTGATTTTGACCTCGATATTTTCCTGAATCCAGCGTCCGTAGCCGTCATAGGAGCCACGGAGAGGCCGGGATCATGGGGTTCCTTCATTATGCAAGGCCTGCTTTCGAGAAATTATCCCGGGGAGATTTACCCCATAAACCGGCATGCCAAGCGAGTTTACGGCATTCCGGCTTTTGAAGATGTGAGGGCCATAGCCCCACCCGTTGACCTGGCCATTCTCACCATTCCGGAAGATTCGCTTGAAAAAGCCATTGCGGATTGCGGCCAAAAACAGATCAAGGGATGCGTCATTGTCACAGCAGGGTTTGGAGAGACCTCAAAGGGCGGCGGAGCCAGAGAAAAGGCTCTGGCTCATCTTGCCGGCACTTACGGCATGCGCCTTCTCGGTCCGAACGTGAGCGGTACGTTCAACCTCCATGCGGAATTCAACGGCTCGGCTTCGCCGGCGGAACATCTGCTCTGTACCAACCTCGGGGCCATCTGCCAGGGAGGCTATGCCTTCTATGATCTTCTCGCGTCGGGGTATTCCCGGGCCATGGGTGTGGGTAAATTCATCCACACGGGCAACGAGTGTGATCTTACATCCACAGACTTCCTTCAGCATCTGGGAAATGACCCTGATGTGCACGCTATACTCATGTACCTTGAAGCTGTCCGGGATGGAAGGTACTTCCTCGAAGTGGCTCGTGGGGTGTCAAGAAAAAAGCCGGTTGTGGTGTACAAAGGCGGAAGCACACAAGGCGGTGCACGGGCCGCCCGGAGCCATACCGGGGCATTGTCAGGGACGAAAGAGATCTATGAAGGCCTCTTCAACCAGGCGGGAGTCCTGGTATCGCCAAGCATGGAAATCTTGCTCCCTTTGGGCCATGCGTTACTCGAGCGGCCGCCCCTTCGGGGAAGAAGGATCGCTGTCGTTACCATGGGAGGTTCCTGGGGCGTGGCTCTCAGCGATGCCCTGGAAGACCACGGTCTCATCGTCCCCGAACTGAGTTTGAGGTTGCAGAAGTCGCTCAGGTCCCTTGGCATGCCGGCCAGGGCATCAACCAGAAATCCAGTGGATATCGGCGCATCAGGGCTTTTCTTCTCAGTAGATGTTCTTCTCGCCCTCGGCCGTGAGATTCTGATTTCAGGAGAAGTGGACGCCTTAATCCTGCACGGCATGGCGAGGCCGGGCATGCTAGGGGATAATGCCCCCAAGCGTATGAAAATGTTTCTGGAGATAAACAAAAGCGTGCTTCAGGGTTTCACCGAGTTCGAAAAGGAAACCGGCCTCCCTGTTTTGATTGGAAATATTTACACGCCGTGGGAGAGCCAGGTCGTTTATGACCTGAATCAACGTGGGATAAGGGTATACAACCGGCTCGATGAAACAGCCCAATTGCTCGCCCTGTTGCGCCGTTATTGGAAGAACAGGACATAGAGAAGCCCAACACTGTATAGGGTGCTACGGTTTCTCCAGCAGATGCGGATAGTCTTCGCGAATCTTCTTTTTGAGCTGGGACTCCAGCTTTACAGCGTACAGGGTTTCTGCCTTGGACAACTGGGCTGCAGGGACGCCCTTGGCTTTCTTCAGGTTGGCTCCCTCGAGGTGAGCATTCTGGAGGTTGGCTTTCTCAAGGTTTACTTTTTCCAAATTCGCCTCTTGTAAATACGCTTCCCTCAAATTGGCTACACTGAGATCTGCTCCCTTGAGATTCGCTCCCTCAAGAGATGCGTTAAGAAGGTTAGCGCCCTGGAGCATGGCTTTCCAGAGAGTGGCTTCTTGAAGCCTGGCTTCTCTCAGATCGGCCACCCGGAGATCCGCTCCTTCAAGGTCAGCGCCCTCCAGGTTGGCGCCGAGAAGATTGGCTCCCCGAAGAATCGCACCTTTCAATTTGGCCTTCTGGAGGTTGGCTCCCTCGAGATTAGCATCCCCAAGGTCCGCGCCCCTCAAATCAATGCCTCTTAAGTCGGCTCCCTGAAGGGCAGTCCCTGAGAGTCTGGCGTGCTGAAGGTTCGCTCCCATGAGGGACGCCCTCTGGAGGTTGGCTCTTTTGAGCGACCCTCTCTGGAGATTGGCGTAATTCAGATTGGCCTCCTGAAGATGAGATTCATCGACCACAGCACTAGCCAGTTTGGATTTGGTCAACACCGCTTTCTGAAAATTGGCCCTGAAAAGAAGGGCTCCCTCGAGATTGGCATTCCCAAGGGATACCCCATAAAGATTGGTTTGAGCCAAATTAAGCCTATCTTCCTCCCCACTTCGATAGCTCAGTGCCCGTCTTCCCAATACAGTCAAGACGGCTTGTATGTCGGCAGGCACTCTAGGGCTTATCCCCGACAAAGGATCCGTCTTTCCATGCTCAGCCACAATCTTGATTTTTTCTTTAGACTCAATGACCGTTTCCTGCCATGGCGCGTTTTCTCGTACATAGGCCGTCAGAATTTCCATAACAGGCCAATAGTACTCGGGCGATTCTCTCGCAATTCCCTCGAGGCCATAGATTCCTCCTACACGGATCTCCAGTCTTTTTTGGCCGTTCGCACGAATAGCACCCAACTGACTTATCGCTCTAGTGAAGCGTTCTGTAATCTGGCCTTGTTTGGCAACCTCACCCGCTTTTTCTGCAACCACGATGCGCCGAATGACATAATAAAGCCCGAGCCCAATGAGAGCCCACCCGAGAATCTGTGTCAAATTTCCTCGTAACTCATTTTCGAGTGTTATCCTCTCTTTTATGTCCTCAATGCCCAAGTCATGGACTTGCCATTTGGGAACATATGCCAAGAGAAAGCCAAGCAAAATCACCGCAAAAGCGAAGATCAGGATGGTCTTTTTGCTCATATTCCGATAACCTCCGTGGGTAGTAAAACACCCTGCATTGGGTTAAAATTCACTTCCGTCACGAAATATGTGTGAAAGAAACACCTGTGGTTCAGGACGACATTTACCCCTTTGGAGCAACAAATTCAAGTTCTAAATTGTGGTGGACAGGTGTCGGAGCTTTGGTTGGATTAATTCGGGAACAAAAATTCGATCTAAAACACGTCTATTGTTTGGACGCTTTCCCGTTCTTTCTTTCCTGGAGTTTGTATTTGAGATTCTTTACCTCGCTGTGGACGCCTCCAAGGAGGGCCGTCCGTGTTCTTTCGAGGATTTTGCTCGCCATCTTGACTTGCGACTCCTTGAGAAGATCCATGGCCTTCTCGATGTCCTTGTTCCTGAAACGATCCCGCGCGTGATCCATTAAAGTCACAACCTCTCGGACTCTCTCTTCCTCGATCCGCCTGATGGCTTCATCCATCTCATCGGCCGTGGCCCTGATCACCTTGCGGGTATATTCCACCTCTTCGAGGAGTCCGTCGAGTGCCTCGCGAGCCCTATTGAGCTTCACCCCGGGGTTGATTTTCTTTTTCTTCGCCACCTTGAGTGCTTGTTTGACAGCTTTACGAGCCTCTTTGGTCTTCTTTCGTGCTACTTTTCCTTTTTCAAAGTACACGATCATCTCCTGCACTACGCGCTCGTGAAGTCGAATCAGCCCAAGGGGCAGTCCGTGTCTTTTCATTCCCACTGCGGAAGACATAAAGTAAACCCCCTCTTGGTCCAGCCCTTCGCTTTGGCGCTCACGAAGGACACTCAGTATAGGCTACCTCCGGTAATCTGTCAAGAAACAGGCTTGGCAGAGCCCTCTCAGCATTCCACACGATTCCGTCCTGATTTTTTTGCTTTATAAAGGATTTTATCCGCTGCTTTTAAAACTTTTTCCGGCGTGGAATGGGCCTTGCCCGGAGCAGCAACGCCGATACTCACAGTAACCCTGGCACTTTTCTGACCCTTGGACGACACTCTGCCCCTGTTTTCTGCCGTACCCTTTGACCGCCCCTTTCCTCGAATCACAAAGGGGATGGACTCAATGATCTTTCGGTACACATCCAAATGCGGCACGGCCTCTTCAACCCCTTTCCCGGGAAAAATCGCCGTGAACTCCTCCCCGCCGTAACGGAAAACCTTTGCACCACCCGTGATCTCTTTGAGTTTTGATGCGATCATCTTGAGAACTTGATCACCCGTCTTGTGCCCATACCGGTCATTGAACTTTTTGAAGTGATCAATGTCAATCATGGCGATGGCGTACTTCCGGCCCAGATTGGTCAGAGTCTCATTGAGACGTCTCCGTCCAGGCAAACCTGTAAGCTCGTCTGTGTAAGCCATGGAGAAGGAGGTCTCTATGACCATGGCAATAAGGATTAACCCGGCAGCCGAGAAATAGATCATGGGAGAGGGAGGAAGATGATTTCCTGAAAACCCAAGAAACGCGGCCCCAAGGGCGCCCAGAAACCCCGCAGATAAAGCGTCGCGTCTCTTCGTAAAGCGCACCAGCAAAAACAGGAGGGCACCTGAAAAAAATAGGGCCGCCAAAGCTGACCCATTCTTGTATCCGGAAAAGATCTCTTTCTTGAGAAAAGCCTGGAGGTTCATAGATAAGCCGCTGGAAATTCCGGCAAACTGGGTCCATAGGCCCTGAACTTCTTTGCTAGGTTGAGGAAGGGGTAAATTCCCCATGGGAAAGAGCAAAACAATCGCAAAGACTTGAAACCCAACCAAAACAAGGCAAGAAAGCCCCAATCGCGTGAGAAGCCGCCGTCTTGTTAGTGTAGCAAAGAAACCCACATTCAAGGGAAGCAGAATTCTCGCAACTTCCGCCCGGTTCACCCAGCCTGCACTTTCCGGGGTCCTACCGCAGCCAATGGAAAAATAGGACAAACCCAGAGCCAATGCGGTGAAAATCATTCCGGAATGGCTGAACCTCCATCCCAAGATAATGCCTGCCACAAAGAAAGCATAAGGGAAGAAAGGGAGGATCTGGAGAACCGCCTTCAACTCCCCTGCTCCTTGGATCTGTTTCACAAGTTCCGGCCATTTCCAGACAATCAAAGCTGAGGCAAGGATGAGGACAGCAGGAATGATGAGTGGTGAAGTGACCCGTTTGTGCAAAAGAGACAACGCCTATGTGCCCTTAGTCGATTTTGGAGCCAATAGTATAGGGCAATCGGCTATCTGCGTCAAGGTACATACTTCGCGCAGGCTCTCTCAAACGCGCTTATGAGCGGTTCGTCATGCTTTCCCGTGACAAAACCTATTTGAACTTGCCCAGAACCTCCCGGCCAATGACGATTTTCTCAACCTCCTTTGTCCCTTCATAGATTTCCAGCACCTTGGCCGCACGATAAAATCTTTCTATATCCTGGTCGTTGAAGTACCCGTACCCGCCATGGATCTGCAGGGCCTCATCCACCACCTCCACAGCCGTATGGCAAGCGTACATCTTCGCCATGGCGGTCAATGTGGAGTTCGCTCTCCCTTGGTCCAAAAGCCAAGCCGCTTTGTAGCACATGTTCCGGGCACACTCCACCTTGGTGGCCATGTCTGCAATTTTGAACTGGGTCGCTTGAAATGACCCGATGGGCTTGCCGAACTGCGTTCTCTTCTTGGCATGGGCGATGGCCATGTCCAGGGCGCCCTGGGCAAGGCCCAGGCCGTGAGCGGAAACATAGGCGCGAGAACGGTCAAAGAAGTGCATCAACTGGATAAACCCGTTTCCTTCCTTGCCCACCAGATTGTCCTGAGGCACGCGCACATCATTGAGATAGACCATGGCCGTGTCCGAGCAACGGAGCCCCATTTTCCCTTCCATCCTGTCGGCCTCATACCCAGGCACGCCCGTCTCCACGAGGATGATGCTGTGGCGCGAGGTTTTGGATTTCTCATCCGGATTCGTCAGGCAGTACACCAGAAGGAAGGTGCCCACAGTGCCGTTTCCAATCATCGCTTTGGTCCCGTTGATCACGTACTCGTTTCCTTCCTTGACAGCGCTCGTAGCGGCGGAAGCAGTGTCGCTACCCGCATCCGGCTCGGTAATCGCAAAACCCATGATGGCGTCTCCCTCAAAAAGAGGAGGAAGGTATTTTTTCTTCTGCTCTTCCGTTCCATAGAGAAGGAGCTCCTCAGCCCCAAAAGTGACGGAACACAGCTCCTGGCTGATCCCGGGATCCACCCGCCAGAATTCCTCCAGCACCAGGGCTTGTTCCAGGAAACCAAAACCCGGGCCGCCGTATTCCTCGGGGACGAAGAGTCCGATGAACCCCAGTTCCCGGGCCTTTTTCAGGATCTCTGCGGGGTGGGTCTCGTTCAAGTCAAAGTCCCTGCCCACATCCTTAAATTCTCCTAAAGCGAAGTCCCTGGCTGCCTGCTTGATATCTTTTTGCTCTTTCGTCAATTCAAAGTCCATTGCCTTCCCTCCTATACACCTACTTCCTCTTGAGTTCCTCCCACTTGTAGTCTATCAGCTCGAGCAAAACGCCGTTCACCTTCTCTGGATGGACAAAGGCAAATTCACAATCACGAAAAGGCCTGGCCAGCTCTCCCCTTTTGTCAGGGATAAAGGGATAGCCCTTTCCCTTCAGCTCAAGATCACGGGCAATTTCTGGAATATGTGCGCAGCAGCCACGCAGGTCCAAAAAGTTATGAGGGACTCTGACACTATTCTTCTGACCCGTGACGAAATGTTTTGCAGGGCTTGCCCCCCGTTTTGGTGTGGGGCTGAAACCGCTAGGCCTCTTTTCTACGGAGGCAGTAGACATGAAGGTGAAAAAGCTGGACCACATATGCATTGCTGTAAGGAATTTGGAAAAGGCAAAGAAAATATGGGAACCCATTCTTGGCAAGTCTGCGCCCGATGATCCCTATGTTGACGAGCGGGAAAAGATCAAGGTGGCTAGGTACTGGGTGGGTGACGTGGGCTTTGAGCTCATGGAGTCTACCGCACCGGACGGTGAGGTGGCCAAGTTCATCGAGAA
>JARRRH010000094.1:0-7022 GCA_037380925.1 Deltaproteobacteria bacterium
ACCCAGACGCAGAACTCGTTATGCTCCAGCCCTGCCTTGAAGTAAGGAATAAGAATGTCGAGCAAATCCTTCTTTGTCCGGTAGAACTGGCAGAAATGGCTGCCCCATGGCAAATTCCCGATCAAGGCTATTCCCGACTTCCTCTTCTCTGTTGCAAGTTCCATTTTGTCACCCTCCTGATATGTCTCTTACAATTGAATTTCTCTCATGAACGCCGCACCGCAGCACCTCGTCAATCACCTGAGTTGCCTCCGTTGTAAGTCGTAGACAGTATAATGATGAATGTCGAACCCCTTCCCGGTTGCATATTTTGTTCATATTTTCTGCCTATTCCCCTAGGTAGATTCTTACAAATTTTTCTGATCGATAGTGGATGATAAACTCCACCCCTCTATTTCGAGGCTTGAGGTCCCGGACTTTGAGTCATTGTAGTCTTCCTTAATTGGTTAATAATAGGTAATTTCTGGCTAAATCTCCCACATGGAGTCAGGTTTGTCAAGGTGCGAGAATTATACCTTTTGACGAGTCTTCCCGCAGAAACCATGTCAAGAAACGCAGGTACCTATTATATATCCTGACTCAGTGATGAGCCGTCGATTTTGTCCTGAGAGTTCGCCTTGTGGGTCTGAGACTAAATGTAGTAAGAGCGGAAGGCGATATAATCCTCAAGCTGCTATCGGGAAAGTTGGCTTGGCTCTATGCTAAAAGATGGTCGGATTGAAACAGCTATCGCAAAATGTCAAATTCAGTGCTTGTCACTTTTCCGTTATGCTTCCTGGGCTAGCTGAGGCAGCACGGTTTTTGTTCAATCATGCTGATTAAATTGAGGAAACCTGGAATCCACCGATTTTTGAATATTGGGATACTAATCGAAACTCTCCCATGATCCTGGAGGTCCAAGGATCTGATGGATTCGACCACGCCAATCTGGCAGATAGCTTTTTGTTGTGAAGAGCCTGCGCAGGCCCTGTCTTGTTGACATTCAGCCCATTTTGGCTATCTTGAATTGTTAGCTTACACGGGTGTCTGGAAACATAAAGCCAAGCAACGGAGCTTGCTATGACAGGAAAAGACAAAGGGAAGAAATCCAAACTCCCTGGAAAAAAGGCTGAACGCAAGGTCGAAACTGAAGACACCGGCAGCCGCAAGCACCGCGAACAAAAGCGGGCCGAGAAGGAATTGCAGGAAAGCAAGAAGCGTTTCCGCGGGCTGGTGGATGCTAGTTCGGAAGTGTTGTATCGCATGAGCCCGGATTGGAGTGAGATGCGCCAGCTCCATAGCCGTGGCTTTCTCACCGAGACGGAGGAGCCAAGCCGCACCTGGCTCAGGGAATACATTCACCCCGACGATCAGCCGCACGTGATGGAGGCGATCTACGAAGCCATCCAAAATAAGAGCATCTTTGAGCTGGAACACAGGGTATTCCGTAAGGACGGTACCTTGGGCTGGACGTTTTCGCGTGCGGTTCCGATTTTAGATGAAAACGGTGAAATTGCTGAATGGTTCGGCGGCGCCAGCGACATCACCGCACGGAAATCGGCCCAAGATGCGTTGCGCCGGAGTGAAGACGGGTTCCGAGCTATTGTTTCCAGCACGCCCGATCATGTGCTCGTTCAGGACCGCGACTTGCGCTACACCATGGTCATCAATCCTCAGTTGGGCCTGACCGAAGAAGACATGATCGGCAAGACCGATTTCGACATCTTGGTGAAGGAAGACGCCGAGAAATTGACCCCCATCAAGCGTCAAGTGCTGGAAACCGGCAAGCCGGTGTACGTGGAGTCCCAGGCGATATCCAAGGACGGCAAGCCGGAGTTCTTTGAAGGCTCGTATGTGCCGAAATTCGATGCGGAAGGCCAGTGCGACGGCCTCATCGGCTACTTCCGAAACGTGACCGAACGCAAGCAGGTGGAAAAGGCGTTGCGGGAGAGCGAAGGGCGTTTGAGTGCGATTTTTCAATCTGCGGAAGAGGCAATCGTCACTCTCGATAAGGAGCAGCGTTTCCTGCGAGCAAACCCTGCCTCCGGTGTTATTACAGGCGTTCCCCATGATCAACTGATAGGCCGATCCCTGTCGGAATTTGTTGATCCGAGTTTTAATCTTTCTTCAGCGTGGGAGGATTTCGTTAGGTCCGGACGGTTTAAAGGAGAAGTTCCAATCCGCCATAGCAGCGGTTCCTTGCACATTGTAGAGGCTTCCGGAAACGCAAATATTGCCCCTGGTCGGCATCTATTTGTCGGCCATGACATCACCGAGCGCAAGCGCATGGAGGAGGAACTGCGCAGATCCCGTGATGAACTAGAACTGCGGGTTAAGGAACGAACCACCGAGCTGGAAAGAACGAACAAAGAGCTGGCGGGCGAAATTGAAAAACGCAAGAAATTCGAGGAAGGGCTGAAGGCTTCTGCAAACAAAATCATCGAGCAACACGAGCAGCGCAAGTACTTGGCCAGGAGGCTCGTGGACCTGCTGGAAAAAGACCGGCGCGATATAGCCCTCATGCTTCATGACGAGATTGGGCAAATCCTTACGGCCGTTAAAATGGACCTTGAAATTATTGAAACAAAATTGGAGTCAAACTCTATCCTGGAAAGGCTGAAAAGGGTAAAAGAAAGGACATCCGACATCTTCGCAATCATCAAAAACGTCTCTGGAAACCTGCGACCCAGTCTTATGGATCACCTCGGATTAATTCCCTCTGTCCGTGCTCTTATAAGGGAAACAGAGGAATATGCAAACTTTCATGTCCGCTTTTACACTAAGGGCCTTAACGATAGACTTGAGCCTGAAAAGGAACTTGCCCTCTTTCGTATCCTTCAGGAAGCTCTGACCAATGTGGCCAGACATTCTAAAGCAGAACAAGTCTTTGAAAATCTCATCCGAAGGGACGCTAATGTTGTGCTAACTGTAGAAGATGACGGCAAAGGTTTTGATTACAACTTGCTGGGCAAATTACGTCAAACCAAGGATGGCCCGGTTGGCATCACCATTATGCGGGAGAGAGCCGCAGAGTTTGGCGGAAGCTTAAGAATCGATTCGCAACCGGGGAAAGGTACTTATCTGATGGCGGAGATCCCTGTATAGAGGAAATTCAGTGATCGGAATCCGATTAGTTTAAAACACTTGCATTTTGGTTTTGAAAGCTGTTCCTACATTCGGGACCTTCCTGGCGACACAGAAAAGGTGCCGCTAACTGCAGTATTCGGACTTTGAATTGGCATGGATCAATCAGTGAGCAGACAGAAAAGGAAACGCATCCTCATAGCCGACGATCACAATGTGGTGGTGGAGGGGATCAAGAGCGTACTGGAAGACCATCCTGAATTCGAGGTGGCAGGCACGGCAGCAGATGGGCGGGAAACTATTGAGATGGTCAACTCCCTGAAACCCGACATCCTTATCCTGGATTTATCCATGCCCGATATTGACGGTGTAAAAGCTGCACGTCAAATCAGGGAAAAAAACGATAAGATTGCTATCCTCGTATTCACCATGCACGCAAAGGAAGAGTACGTTCTTCCCCTATACCGTACCGGTATATCCGGGTATGTCTTAAAGGACAGACCGATGGCCAGCCTTGTCCGCGCATTGCAATCCATCGCTGCTGGCGGAACCTACTACAGCGAAGAAGTCAATAATATTATCCATGGCTACGTGCAAAACCTGGAACTCGAAAAAGGGGGGAAACGCGCAGATACAAAGGATGACATTGAAAAACTGAGCCTTCGGGAGAAAGAAGTGTTCCCATTTTTGGCGGATGGAAAAACGATCAAGGAAATCGCCAAAACGTTAGGCATTAGTTCAAAGACCGTGGAAAGCCACAAGTACAATATCATGGAAAAACTGGATGTCCATTCAATAGCCGAGCTGACTAAAATTGCCGTAAAAAAGAAGCTCATCGAGATCTGAAGAATTCTAAGTCTGACCGCTTGTCTTTTCGCTAAGAATCTAAAAAGACCTCATTTTCTTACGATCAATATGCTCTCAAATACCATTCCTAACCTTTTGTTTCTTAGGTAAATGAACTTCTCCTGTGATGCTTCAGTTCCAACCTTTTAAAGCTTACGTTTGCTATTGTTCCACAAAGCGGCCGTTGTGAAATTTCAGTATACGATAGAAGTCGATCGCTTCTCCTTGCCCGGTCAGATCAAAACAGTTTTAGTATATCTGCCGGATCTCGTCTCAGCTTCTGCAGTTTGATCAGCCTAATTTCTTTTTTTGCCGGGCTTCATACTCCGCCTTAACCTCCTTCAGTTTTGTGTAAAAATCCTCCTCCCTCATTATCTCTTTCTCGAGCAGCAATCGGCAGAGAGTATCAACCTGGATAGAATTCGCCACCACCATTTCCTTAAAGGTGACCAGCTCTTTTTCGTCCAGTTTTTCACCCATTCTCATTTCTCCGTTTGCAGCCTCCTCTATATTCCGCGTCGTTTACAGTGTGTCCTCAGTTGACCTTCAGACCCCTAATATCTTGCCTCACACGGCTCTGAATGCTCTCGGTGCTTGTTCCGGTTGTCGATGTAGAGTGCTGCCAGTTCTTTGGACCTGATAATGAGGAGGTTCTCGGCGGTCTTCTCTTCCGCCGCCCTGGTGAAGTTGAAGGAGCCCGTGATAACCGTTTCCCTGTCATTGATCATGATCTTGTTGTGGGCAATTGCGTGACGAGCATCAATAAAGGTGGGGATTTTTGCGTTGGCCAGAAAGGTCGCTGACTTATATTTCGCTGAACGCTGGCTTTTGTCCAGGATCATCTCCACGTTGACTCCTCTCTTGTGGGCAGCAACAAGGGCCTTGGCAATGGGTGCGGAAGTGAAGGAATAGGCTTGGACAAGGATCTCACTCTTGGCCTCGCTTATCTCCTTCGAGGGCGAGTCGGACCAAGACGACTCTATCTCGTTACTGACCCACCGGCTCTGCCGGTGAGAATTGAAAAGGTTTTACCTTGCTGTGCGACATGTGTACAAGCCTCAAAATTTGAAATCCGAAGCACGAAATCCGAAATGGCTCGACAGGACCGCGAGGCTCTCTAACGGCCTGTCGAGCCATTTCGAATTTCGGATTTCGACCTGCCCGCCAGGCTGCCTGCTTCATTCGCAGACAAGAGCCCGATCTTGTGCCCCAGCTGATATTTTTCAACAAGCTGTCCATCCAGGCAAGACGGCGCGGGGTTCCATGAAGCGGGCGTCCCGCTTAGGTGCGACACCTTCTTCACCTCGAATCGGCTTAACCGGTCCTGTCCCAGAGTTTGATGCCCCCGCTTAAGGAAATACCTACAAAAAGACCTTCAAATACACGATCGACCCCATTCACATCAGAAAGACAGTGAAGTCATAGTCTCAATGGGCAGCAGTTTCGGCTAGGTCTTACTCCACATCTTTCCACGTCGTTTCCGCTTTTAAAGGAGGGGTGGTAGAGCTATCAGAACCAAAACAGAGGCAAATCCTGCTTTCCCTGGATAAAATACCATCTTTACCCCATAGCCTTCCTCGGCGTTGTTGTGAAAGATTTATGGAATATGGCGCAGGCGAATCAATAAAAGGCAATGCTAACAGCCATTCGAAAAGGAGGTGCTTCATGGCGATTTCAGGAAAATACGGCAAGATCGACATTCCGAAGATCGGCGAAAACGAACCTGTCTTCATTCTGAGGGGACAGGACACCCTGGCCGAGGGAATGGTGCAGATATACAAGGTGATCGCCTCCTTGCACGGAAAGACCATGGCCGAAGATCTGGACAAGGAGATCGAGCGGTTCCGCAAGTGGGATGGAAAGCGCAAGATGCCTGATTGAGCCCGGGCCCCTGCCCCGGACAATCAACCTCACATTTTTGGGACCGCTGCCGGCCCTGAGGAGGGGTCGTGGGAGAAGAGTGAGGCAGGTCCGTTAGGAAAAGGAGTTCTATATGCCAAAGGCGATACGCGTGTACGAAACCGGTGGTCCGGAGGTCATGAAGTGGGAGGAATATGACCCTGGCATGCCGGGACCGGGAGAGGTTCTCGTCCGGCACGAGGCCGTGGGGGTCAACTTCATCGACATCTATTACCGCACGGGACTCTATCCTGTCCCTTCGCTTCCGATGACGCCTGGCCTCGAAGGGGCCGGTATTGTGGAGTCGGTGGGAGAAGGGGTGAGCGAGGTGGCTCCGGGAGACCGGGTCGCCTATGCAGGGGGGCCCCCGGGGGCCTATGCCGAAGAGAGGATCATCCCCGCCCACCGGCTTGTGGGCCTCCCGGACGAAATCTCGACGAGGCAGGCGGCGGGCATGATGCTGCGAGGGATGACCGCCCGCTACCTGCTGCACGGCTGCTACCCCGTAAAATCGGGCGACACGATCCTGATCCATGCGGCGGCCGGAGGGGTCGGCCTCATGGTCTGCCAGTGGGCGCGATCCAAAGGGGCCAAGGCCCTCGGGACCGTAGGGACCCGGGAGAAGGCGGATCTGGCCAGGGCCCACGGGTGCGACTACCCCATCCTCTACCAGGAGGAGGACTTCGTGGCGAGGGTCAAGGAGATCACCGGGGGACGCGGAGTGGACGTGGTGTACGATTCCGTGGGGGAGACCACCTTTATGAAGTCCCTCGACTGTCTCCGGCCCTTTGGCATGATGGTCAGTTTCGGTCAGTCTTCAGGCTCGATCGCCCCCGTCGACCTCTCCATCCTTGCGGCCAAGGGCTCCCTCTTCCTCACCAGGCCGAGCTTGATGACTTACACGGCCAAGAGGGAAGACCTCCTCGCCCATGCCAGGGACCTCTTCAGGGTCGTGGCGGAAGGTGCCGTCAAGGTGGAGATCCGGCAGACCTATCCCCTCTCCGAAGCGGCGAGGGCCCACCAGGACGTGGAGGCTCGCCGGACCACCGGCTCAAGTATCCTGCTGCCCGCTTAGTTGCTACTAAACCCTCCACTTCTGGTGGAGGACCCGGGTAGGTTCCACCGATCCGGGGAGAACAAGGGCTGTTAGAGCGATAGCGGTGCCGGCTCGAGGGCAAAGCCTTTTCATTCGTTCCAAGGCTCCCGGGCTGGTC
>JARRRH010000095.1:0-6954 GCA_037380925.1 Deltaproteobacteria bacterium
CCGGAGAGTACGTGCTGGAAGGCCCGTGGTCCGTGTCGTTGACCGCCAATTACCAGGATTGGTCCACAGATGCAGGCCTAGATCGGCTTTACTATGCGGATGGTACTGTTTCGGAAACTAGGCTCAATGAGGTCAATTGGAAGTCCTATGCCGTCCTCGCGGGAATAACATACCGATTTCCTATCAGGAATTGAGGAATTCAGGAATTAATGGGACGCAGATGAACGCAGATTTTTAGGAAAAATCGTGGAGAAAATTACTCAGCTGTACTTCTCTGTCTCTCTGCGAACTTGAGTGACCCTGAGCAACGTCGAAGGGGAACGAGCGAGAGGAAACAAATTTCCTTTTTCGTGCTTTCGGCTTTTCGTGCTTTCGTGATAATTTTTTTGTTTTTAAAACCGTCATTACGCGCAGATGAACGCAGGAAAGCAAGATTACAAACACAAAGAGCTGACCGAGAAAATCATAGAAATATTCTACAGGGTTTATAACAGGCTCGGTTACGGTTTCTTAGAAAAGGCCTATGAAAACGCACTCGTCATAGAATTCCGAAAAGAAGGAATTGAAGTGGTTTGTCAGGCTCCAATACATGTTTTCTATGAGTCTCAAATCATAGGTGAATACTATGCCGACTTACTCGTTGACGGCAAAGTGATTGTGGAAATAAAGGCGGTCAGAAACCTGTCACAAGAACACGAAGCACAGCTGCTGAATTATCTCAAAGCAACTGAGATTGAAGTTGGGCTTTTGTTGAATTTCGGTCCCAGGCCGGAAGTCAAACGCAGAGCCTTTGATAACCGCAGAAAATAATAATCTGATTTTATCTGCGTTAATCTGCGTCCTCTTTGAATTCTAATGAAAAAGCGCTTACATGCAGTGGTACCAATTATTTTGGGCCTGATGGCAGCCCAGGTCATCGCCACCTTGCACGTTTACCTGTCCAATGCCCACCTTTACCGCAGCCTTGTTCTTATCAAAGAAGCCGGCTATCTCAGCGTACCCAACCAGAACATCATGCCTTTCCTTAAAGATTGGGGCCCTGCCTTTTTCGGCGGGCTGTTTTTTACCCTCACCCTGGGTGCCGGTCTTTCGATTCTGAGCTTTTCGGCGGCATGGTCGTGGAACCGCCTCTTTCGCAAAAGAAAGCCTTTCCTGGTTTTGGTTTTGGCTCTCTGGCTGGCGTGCCTGGTATTTGTGAACCTTCGTGGCCTCATCCCCATGGCGAGCATGTATTTTCTCGTGATACCCCCTTTGGTTTTCTGGGCTGCGGGAAGATGGCTGCCCGAAAACAAGGCCAAACAAAGGGGATTGACGAGCATGCTTCACGTGATCCCCCTTGTCGTGCTGGCCATTCTCTGGGGATCCCAGGCGGATAAGGGTTTGTTCTTGGATTTGCGAGACTATCTGCTCTTGTCAAACCCAGTAGGAGCCAGAGTCAACAACTTTTACTATGACTACACCCTTTACCCGGCAGAGGTGTTCAAATCCCTACACCAGAAGCTCCTCAAGACAGCCGTTCTCGAAAACATCCCCAAGGAACCTGTTTCCAGAGCGTTTCAAAGAGAGCTGCTCCACAACGACTACCTCCCACTGGAGAAAGGATCAGCTGCGGATTTGAGGTTACGGCAAAGTCATGATCAATTCCTTTTGGTCCATCGCGGCGAAACCGTTTTGCGAACGTCACTCCAAGGTTTTGTTTCCAACCCAACCTCCGTGCTCGAACAGTTCTCTTCGAAGTGCGACCGGTACGCCTTTTTTCGTTCTTTTACCTTCTATTCCCTATTGATTGCTTTTCCCATTTCCCTTTACCTCTTCCTTCATGCCTTCATATGCATGGGCTCATCCCTGTGCTTCTCCTGGAGAGTGTCATTGTATGTCTCGTCGATCCTCTGTTTTTTTATAGGGGTGGCATTGTGGAGCTTTTTCCAATACCAGAGCACCTTGCCGGTTGATGCGGAAGGATTGGAGCAGGCGCTGAAATCAGAGGCGTGGCAGGTCCGTGTCGCCGCGTTAAGGATCATAGAGGAAAAACACATGGAGATTGCCGACTTTGACGCGTATGGCCAATTGCTTTCCAGCACCCATGTACCTGAACGGTACTGGCTGGCCAGAGCCCTGGGCGTGAGCCGACGACCTGAAACCTACAGGGAGCTTTTGGGTTTTCTGGAAGACCGCCATCGCAATGTGGTTTCTATGGCCTTCTACGCCCTCGGAAAGCGAGGCAACAGAAGGGCTATTCCTGAGATTCTGAAGCGAATTGAAACGTCAAACCACTGGTACAATCAGTGGCGCGCTTACAAGGCCCTGAGGATGCTCGGATGGAAGCAAAGCCGATCGGAATAAGAGTCCTTATCCTGAGTGTCCTAGCCATTCTTTTAGTTGAAACAGTCCTGTGGCTTGTGACGGGCGGCAAGTCCATGGTGGCGCTGGGTTTCGGGCGCATGGTTGAAGGCGCTCTAATCCTCTCCATAGTCTCCATTTTTGGAGAGGGATGGGCCTCCATTGGACTCGAGCACTCCAAGCTGAGTTCAGGTTTCAAAAGGGGGCTTATCTGGTCGGCAGGTTTTGGGGTTCTGGCCGCCCTGACTCTCACGGTCTTGATCTTCCTTGGCGTCCAGGCATTGGCCTTCTTCAAAGTCAAACTTCCAAAAGGTACCCCTGACATTGCACTGTTTTTCGCAGTGGGCGGACTCATAGGCCCTGTGGCAGAAGAAATCTTTTTCCGGGGAATTCTCTACGGCTTTCTCAGACGATGGGGTGTGGCCGTGGCAGTCATCGTGAGTACATGTCTGTTTGTCCTTCCCCACATGCGGACCGAGGCCATTCCCCTCACTCAAGCCGCGGGCGGGATTCTCTTCGCTGCCGCCTATGAAGTCGAGGGCAGTCTAGTGGTCCCCATCACCATCCATGTGCTGGGCAACCTGGCTCTCTTTACGCTCTCATGGATAATTTAGGGATTGAGGGATTGGAAAAACCAAAGCCACAGAGGTCACAAGTCAGAGCCACAGAAGTCAGAAAAGAACGTGAAAATCGTTGAAGTCGTAGAAATCGTTGAAACCGTGAAAACCGTAACTTCTTTTTCGTGTTTTCGTTCTTTCGTGCTTTCGTGATGGTCTTTTCTTCCGTCAGCGCTTCACCATCCGGCTTTCAACACCGCGGGACGCCAGTTCTTGCCGTTGCTCCTCTGCTCCCGCCGGGGTGATGAAGGCGCCTACATAGAGCCGGCATTTTCCATCCCGATCCACTATCGTGTACGGGCTGCAGTCCAGCTTCTTCAGTGACTGGATCTTTCTATGGAGTTCCTCCTCATCGTGAGCATAAGTGCCTACCTGCGCGCTGTAAGGAGTCTTCTGTACAAGGCAACTCCTCAATTGCTTTTCCTTGCTAAACCGGCTTGCCTCTCCCTGGCTCGTGAAGTAGCCGGCGAACACCCTGAACCGCACACCCTTTTCCAGATTGACTTTCACCCAATACGCTTAGATATCCTTTTTCTTATACGAGTCAACAACATCCTTGGCCGCGTCAAGGGTGTGGCAAACAGACAGGCGAACGGAGTAAGGATAAAGAGCGTGTCCATCCTGAATTTGCTTCGGCTTCGGGGGACTCGCCGCCTTCCTGGAAGGAGCAGGCTTTTCAGCCAAGGAAGCCTCCATCTTCGGCTTTTCCGGAGATTCTTTCTTTTTGGACACTGTTCCGTCTGCTTTGAGGGGTTTGGAAGCGCGGGTTTCAGCAACGCATGTCGGCTCTTTCGTGACTTTCTCCTGGGCGGGTTTGGGCGGCAGCGCAGGATTCGAAACAAGGCCGGCTTCATTGACCACTTCCCTTTTGGGGGCGGTCTTCACCACAAGGCTTGCCTGCACCGGTTTCGTCGGTCCAGACGGGGAACTGTCTTCTTCCTCTGTTGGCGCTATCCCCGCCAACGCCTCTTTCTCTTCAACAAAGACAGGTTCGGCAACAAGTGTCACATTTTCTTCCGAGGAAGCTGCGCTTTCACTCACCGATATTGAAGAAAGGGGGTCAGGGTTGGGCTCGGGCCGAACCGGGATCGGCAGTATGATCATTTTTTGAAAAGTCGCCTTGTCGTCTTGTTGCCTCGGGAGGCTTTCGCGGACAACTGCCTTGGCATTATCATGTTCGACCGCCACGTTTCCACGAAGCTTTTTAAGAGAATCGATAAACCCCTTGTGCCCTAAGGAGGCTCCCGCTAGAAAAGCAAAGGCAATCAGGAAGATGGAAAGTCTCGACATGTCCGGTCTGTGCTTCCTTTCCTTGCGAGACCATATGATGTCTCCCTCTACACCCTGCCCGCCGGAACCGCCACTTTTCCTTTTGATAAATGGAAAGCCGTTTCTCTTTCCTCTCCTGTTTTGGCTTTTGTCTTCACCCCTCTGGGTGTAGTAGTAATGTAAGCGTACGACGTACCCACCTTTCAGTGGTTTGGTGCAAGGGATATGATCAGGCCGGGAAGCTTGCCGGCAGTTGCTCTTTGACATGATGACAAGGAATCAGATGTCCGGAATGATGAGCCCGTGTTCATCCTTGGGCAATGGTTGCCATTGGTCTGGGAGGAGTTCCCTCAGGCGATTGACTGGATGGCTCATGATGCGCTTCAGGATGTCATCGAAATACTCCCAGGGATTAACCTGGCATGCTTTGCAGGACTGGATAAGGCCAAGGAATAGAGCTGTAGCCCGTGCCCCTCGTTCGCTGCCTGCAAATAGCCAGTTCTTTCTGCCCAGAGCCAGGGGACGGATGGCATTCTCGGCAACGTTATTGTCAGGTTTGAGACGCCCGTCTTTGAGGTAACGGTATAGGGCCTCTCTCTGATTTAGGGCATAGTCAATGGCTTTCCTGAACGGCTCGGAAGGGAGCGTATTGGGTTTGAGTTCTTCCAGCCTTTCAAAGATGCCATCCAGGATCGGTCTTGAATGCTCCTCCCGAACCAGGCGCCGCTCCTGAGGCGTCATGTCCGCGCATTCCGCCTCTACGATGTAAAGTTGGGCGATGCGGGCCATGACCTCGGTGGCCTCTATCGTGCGGGAGGAAACGGCCTCGTCGAACTTGCGCCTGGCATGGACCCAGCATCCCACTTCAGTCACCCCTTTTCGCCGGAACAGCTCGTCATAGCCGCTATAAGCATCGGCGTGAACGAAGCCCTGGTAATCCTCCAGGAAATCGAGGGGGCGCTTCTTGCTTCTATCCTTGGAGAAGTCATACACAATGAGCGGTGGATCTGTGCCTCCCCGAACATAGGCCCAAAGCCTGGCTTTATGGACTTTACCGTTTCCCTTGACCTGCAACGGGATGATGGAATCGTCGGTGAACAGCACATCGCTTTCAAGCACCGCCCTTTTCAGTTCATCCCCAAGGGGCCGGATCGCTTCATAGGTTTGCAGAATCCAGCTTGTCTGGGTGCCCCGGGGGATATCTACCCCTTCACGCTCGAAAATCCCATTTTGGCGATAAAGGGGCAGATGATCGGCGAGCTTGCTCACAATGATATATGACAGAAGCCCCACATCGGCCTTGCATCTCTCAATGGGATGGTCCGGCATAGAAGCAATCACCACCCCGGGGCCTTCGACATCGCTCTCGGACGCACCATACTTGGGCCGCTTGTACACATTGACAATGAGCTTTCCAGGCCGGTACTCCAATTTCTCGGAGACCTCCCAGCCGATTTGCTTGAGGGGCTTCCCCGTATCGGGACATGTTTTCTGCTCTTCGGGGACATCCAGGACGATCTCGATACGTTCCAGGTGCTCGGGAATAGGAATCCGGCCTGGGTGTTTCTTCCGCTTGGTCTTGTGCAGTGCTTTTCTTTCAGGTTTGGCAAGCAAGGGGGCGAGTGGCTCCGGGCTCGGGGCAGGCTCATTGATCGCCTCCAGGATGAGTGGGTCAAGCATTAGCTGGTTGGGGTCCAAGCGCTCGGAGTGTCGGCCGTACACCCTGCGAAGCAATTGTTCCACCTGGTGCTGCAGCATACTCACTTTGCGTTCGGAGGAAAGCAGCTTCTTCTTCAGTTCCTCCAACTGGAGTTCTTTGCGATCGATGATCTCCTTAGCTTGTGCAAGGGAAGTGAACATGCGCAATATATAGCACCACACGATTAGAAGAGCAACCATATAATGCTATGTGATGTACCGCCGACTCACTTTTTGGGGGACCACTCCCTCAAGCAAGAGGCTGAGCTCGCGGCGGTCGATGCGGCTGTCTGTGTCATGCACACGGGGTGTGCTGAAGGAGCCCTTCTCCAGCCGCTTATACCAAATGGCGAGCCCATCGCTGTCCCAATATAGAAGCTTGACCATGTTCCTTCGACGGTTGCAGAATACAAATAGTGAACCCGAAAGGGGGTCCTGATTGAGCTCTGCGCGGATTAGTCCGCACAGTCCATCGAAGGATTTTCGCATATCACATGAATGCCGGTACAGATAGATACGGGTGGCTGCTGTCAGCGCCAGCATGATCCTTGTCCGCGAAGCGCATTAATAGCATTGCGAAGAGTGTGGGGATCAAAATGACGCTCCAGCTCGATCGAAAGCCTCTCGTCCAAGCGAATGCGAACGCCGGTTGCCTGGATCTTTGAGGATGGGACAAGCTCAAGGAATGCCCCACCTTCACTCGCGTCCGATTCATCCTTGAACCGCCGGCGCCAGAAGTAAAACCTTTGGGGGTTGATTTGGTGATCTTTGCAGAATGCAGCTGCGCTCAAGCCGCTCTCGGCCTGTGCCTGGATAAGCTTTTGCCAATAAGTGGTCCGATCTTCTTTGGTCATAGTACTCCACCCCACTCTTCTTGGTTCGATTGATCATGGGGAGTAGCTTATCGGCTAGGCGTTCAATGTAAAGGTGGGTTGCTTAGACGGTTACCGCAAAATTGCTGTCATCCTCAAAAAACTCCTCGCACCCCTTCTGGCTCATATAGGTCTTCTTCCCAAAAACAATCGCCTTC
>JARRRH010000096.1:0-6908 GCA_037380925.1 Deltaproteobacteria bacterium
CTTATCAATCTTCGAGGGCTTGCGCGAAGTCCTCGATAAGATCTTCGGTGGATTCTATGCCAACGGAAAAACGAATCAAGCTGTCTGAGATCCCTAGGCGCCGGCGCTCCTCGGCAGCCATACCCGAATGAGATGTGGTTGCAGGGCGGGTGATCAGACTTTCGATCCCGCCCAGGCTGGGCGCAATGATGGGCAACGTCGTCTTTTTCATGAAACGCTCTGCGGCTTCCACGCCGCCTTTCACCTCAAAACTGAGCATGCCGCTGAAACCGTGAAACAGCTCCCGGGCCCTGAGATGCTCAGGATGGCTTTCCAAGCCCGGATAGTTGACCTTTGCCACAGCAGGGTGGGACTCCAGAAATCGCGCTATGTCCAAGGCACTCCTGTTCTGATATCCCATGCGGACGGCAAGGGTCTTCATGCCGCGGTGAAGCAAGAAGCAGGCATGGGGGTCCAGAGACCCGCCCAGGTGATTCAGCTTGCGGGTGATCTTTTGGATCAGATCGGCGCGGCCAATGACAGCTCCGGCCACAATGTCGGAATGGCCGTTGAGGTACTTTGTGCAGCTGTGGAGAGAAAGATCAAAACCCAGTTCAGGGGGCCGGAAGTTGATGGGGCTCGCAAAAGTGTTGTCTATGATGGAGACGAGGCGGTTGGCCTTTGAGAATTCGACGACCGCCTTGAGATCGGCGACCTGGAGTAGGGGGTTGGTCAGGGTTTCTACATAGAAAGCTTTTGTACCGGGTTTGAGTCGGTCTTTCCAAGAATCGGGCCGGTCACCGTGGACAAAATCATAGGAGATGCCGAGATCGGGCAAATCCCCGGTGATGAAATCGTGGGTTCCGCCATACAGACAATCCTGGGCGAGCATGTGGTCCCCTGATGCCAGCACGGTCAGTAGGGTGGCTGAAATAGAGGCCATGCCGCTTGCTGTGACCAGGGCGGCCTCGGCGTTTTCCAATGCAGCCAACTTCTGATGAAGGGCTACATGGTTCGGCGTATTGTTTAAACGGATATAGCGGAGGTCGTGATAGCTGTCTTGCCCCCTGTATTCGAAAGTGGAGGATTGGAAGATGGGCATGGTCACAGCGCCTCCAATAAGGGGGACGGGTTCACCTGCATGGATCAGCTTGGTCTCAATGCCCTTGTATTGTATTGTCATGCGATCTTCTCCTGAATCTTTCGCTTCCCTCCGCAATTGGAGTCATGGAGTACTGCACCTCTTCTTTCCTGGTTTTCGACACACTATCTGCGCGACGGCCCTTTTAGGATCTTCCATTATGCCTTCAAAATAATGAATAATGCACCACCCTTCAAACCATGTGGACATCTCGCCAGGCTTGAGGAGAAAATGGGGATTATGGGGCTTTCCAAATTGGGGTTGGTCTGTAGTAAATGTCTCATAGGCCAAGACCCCCTGCCGCTTAAGCGCCTTCTTGATACAGGGTATCAGGGGACGGTGCAGGTAGCGAAAAACGACGATCCCGCCGTAAAAACTTTCTTGTAAGGGATTGCTTGTTGACGCTTCCAGATCCACTTCCCAAATTTGAGCTTTCACCCCGGCCTTCTGAGCCCGCGTTTTGGCCTGCTCAAGAAGCTTTGGAGAGACATCGCATAATATGACCGGTACCCCCTGGGCAGCCAAAAATAACCCATTATGCCCGTCCCCGCAGGCAAGATCCAGAACAGGCCCTAGGTGCGAAGCTTTTGTGAAAAGGCTCCTGTGTCTCAGAAGCAAGGCATCAGGATGGAGGTTGTAACCCATAAAGGCGCCTAAAGGTTCCTCCCGATCGAAAAGGCTTTGCCTAGAAAAGGCCCAAAGCCGTAATACTCCTGGTTCTGGGGTGCAAATACGATGGGCCTGATTTTCTCAATGTCAGGAAGGCCCCCGTCTCCGAGGACAGCCTGTTCGACTTTGACGTCCAGTATCTCACCCACGAATTGGGTATGCAGCCCGATTTCGAAGGTGTGGCGCAGTTTGCACTCCAAAACAAAGGGGAACTCTTCTACATAGGGGGCATCCACCAGATCGCTTTTGACCGGTGTCAGCCCGGTTTCTGAGAACTTATTCGTGTTCCTGCCCGAAACAGTGCCGAAGTAATCCGCTTCCTTGACGTGCTTTTCTGAAGGAATGCTGACAGTAAAGGCTTCTCGTTCCACAATGTTGCCGTAAGAATAGGTGGCTTTTCTCAGGGAAACGGTCAGGCAAGGCGGACTGGAACAGCAAATACCTCCCCAGGCGGCGGTCATGACGTTGGGGCGGCCTTCATTGTCATAGGTTCCAACCACAAAAACAGGGGTGGGGTAAACGATTGTCAGAGCACCGATGGATTTTTTCATAGGTTATCTCCTTGTTACGGTATTCTTGATCACCCTTTGAGTTGGTCGGCAACAAGGCGCATGATCTGCACGGCTTCCTCCACCTGAGGCCGGGACACGTCCAGATGAGTCACAGCCCGTGCCCGGGTCTCTCCCAAGATGGAGACTCGAACCCCGTGGCCCATCAATCGGGTGTTGAAAGCTTCGGCAGTAATGCCGAGACCGGAAACGTCGAAAAAGATCAGATTGGTTTCAACCGGTTCTACCGTAATACCGTTGATCTCCTCCAGGCCCTTTACCAGGATTTGGGCGTTTTCGTGATCTTCCGCCAAGCGCTCCACGTGGTGGTCAAGGGCATAGACCGCAGCGGCCGCTATAATTCCTGCCTGACGCATGGCCCCTCCGAACTGGTGTTTCCACCGCCAGGCTTCCTCGATGAAGGCTTTTGACCCGGCAAGAGCCGCGCCCACAGGCGCGCCCAGGCCTTTGCTGAAATCTATCCAGAGAGAGTCAAAGGAGACGGCGTACTTGCGGGCAGGGATGCCGGTTGCGACAGCGGCGTTGAGCAGGCGTGCGCCGTCCATGTGACAGGACAGGCCGCGCTCTTGGGCCACGGCGCAGATTTCTTGAATGGTGTCAAGGGGCCAGATTGAGCCCCCGCCCAGATTGGATGTCTGTTCGATGAGCACCACGCGAGACCGAGGAAAGTGATTGTTCGCGGGGCGAACGGCAGCCCTAAACTGGCCTGCGGAGAATATGCCGCGGCGCCCTTGAACAGGGTAGATGGAGGCCCCACTAAGGGCAGACGGTCCTCCCGTTTCGTAGTGCCGGGTATGGGATGTTTCATCCATGATGATTTCATCTCCGGGCCGGCAATGGACACGGAAAGCAATCTGATTGCACATGGTGCCTGAAGGAAGAAACACGGCGTCCTCGGTGCCGAGAAGATCACAGACCCTTTCCACAAGCCTGTTCACGGTGGGGTCTTCCTTTTGCTGCTCGTCCCCGACCTCGGCTTTGCTCATGAATTGCCTCATCTCCGGTGTGGGCTTTGTAATGGTGTCGCTGTAAAGATCGATACGAATAGACTTCATAAATCCTCATTGGCCTCCGATACCCTTATGGCTTAAGGCGCAAGGCTTAAGGCACAAGGCCTTTTAATACCGCTGTCCCTTGTCTTCTTTACCTTATGGGTCAAGCCTTTGGCCTCAAGCCTTGTCTAATACCCTGCTTTCTTTCCTGTCACGCTTTCGATGCCGACTTTAATGATCATCGTTTTCCTGAACCCTTTTTCACTGTATGAAAAAGGGCCTTTGGCCCCATAGTGTTCCAGGATGATCTGGAGAGCTTTCTTCTTGGGTTCGCTCTGCTCCAGCAAGACAGCATTGCCGAAACCGATAACGCTTCGGTATTTTATGCCCCAGTCACAGGGGTTAGGGGATGTGACCATTTCATGATCCAGGTCAAATTCGAAGCAGACCCGGCTGTTCTTCTTAAGAATGTCCATCTTCATCCCCTTCATCGCAGTGTGAAAATAGAGGGCGTTATCCTTGTACCCGAAGCAAAGGGGAACGACGTAGGGACAGTCCCCCTCGGACATGGCGAGACGGCAAACCCGGGATCTGTGGATAACCGACTCGATCTCCCTTCTTTCCTTTATTTCTCTTTCCTTCTTTCTCATGGCGGATCCTTTTCAAGGGCTTTTTGAAGCGCTGCCTTGGCAAGCAATCTCGTGGAGTCCAATGTTGGAAGGGGGCAATCATGTGGGTCCACAATCAAGGGGATTTCGGTGCAGCCCAACACCGCGGCATCACACCCCCGATACTTGAGCTTCTCGATCACGCGATTAAAATAAAGCCTCGAGTTCTCTAGGAACACGCCGTTAACGAGTTCGTTGAAGATGGCCTGATCGATTTTTACTCGATCTAGGGGCTCCGGTATCTCGTAGTCCATAGCAAATCGCTTCAATACTTCGGGATACACGGGCCCGGTCATGAGATATTTGGTGCCAAGGATGGCTAGGCAGCCAAAGCCGCGCTGCCTCGCATTTTCGGCAACGGTTTCCGCAATGTGCAGCCACGGCAAGGGAGAGCGGGGCTTCACATATTCAAAGGCTTGGTGAATGGTGTTGTCAGGGCAGATGGCGAAATCCGCCCCTGCCTGTGCCACTTTCCGGGCTGAAGAGAGCATGAGCCCGGCAACCTTTTTCCAGTCTCCTGCGCGAATATAGACCATGTAATCGGAAAGGGGGTGAGTGTGCATGGTGATCTCCGGATGCCTGTGCTCGCCCATTTCCTGAGGCGCCTCTGAGCATATGGTCCTGTAGCAGAGCGCCGCTCCCTCGGCACTGCAAGCTACTATTCCGATGTGTTTTGCCATGGTTACTCCTTCGGAAAAAACAGCATCCATAGTAAACAGGAGTTGGAGAGGATTGCAAGGCTAATGTCGACTTAGGTTGCCTGAGGCGTGTTGGGCTTTTCAAAAGTAGAGGTGGGAAAACCCAGGGACCGGACTACACCCGTTGTTCTTGTTGAGCGTAGTTTTTAATAAAGTGTTCCAGTTGGGACAACTGTGACGGGTTCAGTGCGGTGAACTGTACCCCGCGGAGCCTCGTCGTTGTGCTTGTGACGGTGAAGGCAAAGGGCATAGGGAGATCAAAGATGGTCTTTACGGGTATGTTCTCAATGGAAAATTCATTACGGGACGAATAGATCTTCAGTTGAAAAAGCTTTTTCGGTTTCTCGCCTTTGGGCATGTAGCGGAAGGAGAGGCCGTCTCTGCTGATATCCAGGATCTGGCCTGTACCGACAGGGTCCACGGCCCATTCCACAAAGGCAGGCCTTGCAACCTTGAAACGCTTGAACTTCCTTCTCTCTGGGAAATTTCTTGTGTTCAAGGTTCTATCCTCAGCGGTCGTGCTTGGTCCATCCTGTTGTAAAAGGCTGTGCCTCGATTTCCGCTCTTTTTAAAAACAGCCCCCATAGCCGACGTTACCACTGGGATGTTTCAAGAGGCCGAAATGCTGCACTTTATTCGTTAATGCGAGGAAGGTGCCAGAACGCTTTTTCAGCAACTTTCATGAAATATCAATGAGTTAATTTGTTTCTGATCCATGGCGGCCCTAGTGAATGGGCAACAAAATACCTAGGTATGAACATCTGCGTACCACTTTTGGGAAATTTTTTGCACAGAATAGCGGACTTAGGAGTCGCCGGAAACCATTTCCGGGGCCCCTTTTAGGGGCCTTCCTCATGCCACCGGTTTTACTCTCCTTCGCCAGAATGCCCCGTGGCTTGCCACGGGGATGAATGGCGAGGAGAGCCCGCCGAAGCTTTAGCGAAGGAGGGCTGGTGGCTATGGAGAGTTCCGCCATCCTTTTCAGGATGCCCCGCGGCTTGCCGCGGGGAGGCTTCACTGGTGGTTGCTGATTGTTAGTGGAACTGACTGGCCCATTGCTGGAGGAGAGCCAGATTGACGCCGGCCCCGCCGCAGACGATGACCAACACGGGACAGGCTCCCCTAAGGGGCTGGGCTCTGTCATAGACGGCGGACAAGGCAGCCCCGCAAGCCGGCTCGACGAGAACCCGATGGTCGTCCGCAAAGTGCAGGCAGGCGCGGACTGCGGCCCGATCAGAAACGATCCATGGGGTGACCGGGTGTTTTTGAGACCACGACAGGGCCTGAGCAGCGACGGTTCGCGCGCCGAGGGTCGTGGCTACCGTGGTGATTCGATCAAGGGTTATCAGGCGGCCGGCATTCACGGACCTTGCAAAGGAAGCTGCCCCCTCAGTCTCAACAGCAAGAACCGGGACGCGGGTCCACCCAAGAAGGTGAAGGCCTTCGAGAACACCGCACAGGAGTCCCCCGCCTCCTACAGCCAGCACGATCGCTTTGGGTCTCAGGCCTGCTCCGGCCACCTCGCGAATCATGGATGCATGGCCTGCACAGATCAGGGGATCATCAAAAGGCGGGACATAGACTTCGCCTTCTCGGCTTGCCGTTTCGGAAGCGTGAGCGTGGGCGTCATCCCAGGAGGCGCCATGTTCAATGACAGTCGCCCCCTCACGTCGTATGATCTCACGCATCCCTGTTGGGGTGGATTGTGGCACAAAGACCGTGACCTCCATGCCGAGCATGCGGCCGGCATAGGCAACGGCATATCCTGCATTGCCACCGGAAGAAGCAATCAGATGCTTCGCTCCCTTTTCATGATGGACTTGGCAGGCATAACCGATGCCACGAACCTTGAAGGATCCCACAGGTTGGAAAGCTTCCATCTTCAAGTAAACCGCGACACCGAGGGCTGCGGAGGCGGGTTCGGATTTCCAGAGAGGTGTTATTACGTGAAGGGGTTTCATTTAAAAACGCAGCCCCTGAAAGCTTCATTCAATCACGAAAGCCGGGCCCTCAGGCCCGGATTCTTTGGTAACGTTCAAAAGTGTTTGCATGGGAAACCATATCCGGAAAGGACTGGCACCTTTTCTTCTGTTCCGAGGCTCCCGGCCTGGTCTTTTCAGCGACTTATCTGCGAGGGAAACTTGCCCCCTCCGCTGTTCCCGGTCCTCACCAACAGGCGCAGGAGCGGAATT
>JARRRH010000097.1:0-6893 GCA_037380925.1 Deltaproteobacteria bacterium
TGGAACTTTCTGGACGCCTTGTACATGACGGTCATCACCATCACCACGGTCGGCTATCGGGAGGTGGGAAACGTCTCAGAGGCGGGGCGAGTGTTTACCATCATCGTCATTTTTTTGGGGATGGGTATCATTGCCTATATCCTGGGTATTTTTGCCCAGGCTATGGTCGATTTTCAGGTCAGAGCACTCATTGGGAGGAGGAGATTGGGATTGAAAATACGATCCATGAAGAACCATTATATTATTTGCGGATTCGGCCGGATTGGGAAGATCATTTGCCGGGAATTGAAGGCAAACAACATCCCTATGGTGGTGATTGACACCAATCCGGAGAACAGGCAAATCCTGGAGGATGAAGGGGTTACCTACATTGCCGATGATGCAACGAGTGAGGACGTGCTGATGGAAGCGGGCATCGAGCGGGCAAAGGGACTCATCTCGGTTGTGGCCTCGGATGCGGACAATCTTTTTATCACCATGAGCGCCAGGGGTCTGAATCCAGCCCTGTTCATCCTTGCCCGTGCCGATGGGGAACAAACGGAAAAGAAGCTCCTGAGGGCAGGGGCCAATAGGGTGGCGATGCCCTATCTCATAGGCGGACAAAAGATGGCCCAGACCATCGTGCAACCGGCCGTAACGGACTTTTTGGAATTTACGGTTCACAACAAGGATATAGGCCTGGAGATGGGTGAACTGGTGGTGAGCGAGAAATCCCGGCTCAACGGGATGACGCTGATCGAATCAGGGATCAGACAAGAGATGGATGTGATCATCGTGGCTGTCCGAAAAAAGGACGGGGAAATGAAATTCAATCCCTCTTCTCAAACACGCATAGAGGCAGGGGATATTCTCATCTCCCTGGGCAAGAGCGATGACCTCAGGAAGCTTTCAAAAATACTGTCACTGGATGAAGGAGGATTGTAAATGGCGGTTTAAGGCTAAAGGCGCCCCTCGACGGAGCCTCTCGGCCGTAAGCCATTCGACCCTGAGCCTCTCGGCCGTGAGCTCGAGGCCGAACGGCTCATGACCGAAGGGCTCGAGGCCGAACGGCTCAGGGCAGGCAAGGCGCAAGGTCAAGAGGAAAAGGGAAGAGGGATGGTGACCCAGGAAGAATCGAAGACAACAGACAGGCACCGTGTCATTATTATGAGATGTGATGACTATGATCCGGTGAAAATCTCTGCGATTGTCCAGACAGGTATGAAAAGACTCGGTGTTACGCCCTCCGGGCGGATTCTTTTGAAACCGAATGTGGTCCTCGCCCACCCGGAAGTATTTCCCTATGCTTTCACCCGGAAGGAGTTTCTGGAGGGTGTGATTCTTGCAACAAAGGCACAGGCAAAGGATGCCAAAGAAATCGCGGTGGGCGAGCGATCAGGGATCACCATTGCTACCCGGTTCAACTTTAAAAACGCCGGCTACCCGGAGGTGATCAAAAGGCAGGGAGTCAAAACGTACTATTTTGATGAAACCCGGCAGGTACCATTCAAACTCGGCAGAAAGGAAAACCTGCGGGATCTGATCTTCGTCCCTAAGCCGATCGCAGACTGTGACTTCCTCATCAATCTTCCCAAGTTCAAAGCCCATCCCTGGACCAGGCTAACCTTCAGTCTTAAGAACTTCATCGGAATTCAGGATGACCGGCACAGGCTGGTGGACCACAACACCTTCCTGGAGCACAAGATCGCCGACCTGCAGGACGTGATTCAACCCCGGTTTATTGCCATCGATGCCGTCACAGCGGGGCAGAAAATGATGCTGACGCCCACGCCCTTTCACATGGGCGCTGTCGTGATGGGAACCAACTCCTGTGCTGTAGACACGGTGTGCTGCCAGATGGTGCGTGTGGACCCCGCTGATTTGGTGCATCTCCGCTTGGCGTCGGAGAGGGGATTGGGACCCATGAGTCTGGAGCAGATCGATGTCCTGGGGGATTTCCCTCTTGAGGAGGTGCAACGGAGGACCCAGGGGTTTCAGTTTTGTTTGGAACGGATCGATGACTATTTTGGAGAGGACGGGCCTCTGAGATGCACGGTGGGAACCTTCCCTGAAACGCATTCCCCCGGTTATTGCTGGGGCGGATGCCCGGGAGCACTCGTAGAGGCCATGCACATTTTCAGAGGCTTCAACCCGGATGTGGAGAAGTCCATGAAAAGAATCCACTATGTGGTCGGTCATGTGGACGGCCCGCTGGATATCCGGGAAGATGAAAGGGTAATCTTTGCCGGAGACTGCACGAGCTGGGAGGGGAGGATTAACGGCCGAACGGTTTCCATAAAAAGCAGCTACACACCAAGGTGGAAAAGGGACGTGACCAAAACGAAGTCCAATGACATGCTCCTGAAGATCTTAAGCTCCCTGCTGCTTTGCTGGAGACAGAGGGGTTCCAAATACCTCCACGTGAAAGGCTGTCCCATCTCCGTTGCGGAACACGTCAACTATCTGTCGAGCATAGGCGATATGCCCAATCCCAATTTCGATGCCAGGATGATTATACCGGTTAACGTGGCCTACTGGCAGATGCGCATCAATCGCTTTTTGAATCGCCTTTTTGACTGATGGGCGCACTGAAATCGAAGCCTGGCCGGCCTGGGTCTTCACAAAGGAGAGACAAGAATCCGTCAAGGAATTCAGGGAAAGAAAGAAAATAAGAGGGTGTGTACAGAGTTGATTGACCACAATGGCGGCTTCCATCTCCTCGCTCTTTGTGTTAAACTCAATTCAGTAGCCACTGACGCACGGACGGACAAACCCGCTAGAGGGGGAGAAGTCAGTTCAGAAGAGCCCCACAACCCTCGTATTTATGTCACTCGATGTAGACAATTTTATTCTGCGAGCAGTAAGTAAGGAACTGGGAATTTTGTGAGCAAACCGTTACCAAACAAGAAGCCCCGAAAGGCTGGAAAAATTCGCATCAACAGGGAGTGGTGCAAGGGCTGCGGAATTTGTGTGGCCTTCTGCTCTAAGGGTGTTCTGGAGCTCGATGACCATGACAAGGCTGTGGTCAAACGTTTGGAAGACTGCAATGCCTGTGGCCTGTGCGAACTCCGTTGTCCGGATATGGCCATCGAGATCACGACGGCATGAATCCTGGCTTAAGAAAGCCTAAATCCGAAGCACGAAATCCGAGACTCGAAATGGTTCGACAGGCCGTTCGAGAGCCTCGCGGTCCCGAGTTAAATCGAAGGACTCACCACCCTGAGCGAAGTCGAAGGGCAATATAAAATGACCAAAGTCCAAATGACCAAAATAGAATGAAACGAGGCATCGTTTCGGACTCCTATATCGACCGGTCATACTTTCGTTTCTGTCATTGGGGCATTTGAGATTCGGATTTGTTTCGGATTTCGATATTCGGATTTCGGATTTTACAAACTTGTTTCTGACGTAATACGCTGGGTGCTTATTTGCAGTCCTGTCTTGGGACTGGCTATGAGGAATGCCTAGAAATGGGAGACAAGATCCTTTTTGTTCAAGGAAATGAAGCCTGTGTTGAGGGTGCTCTGTATGCAGGCCTGAGTTTCTTTGCCGGCTATCCTATCACGCCCTCCACAGAGATCGCGGAACTTCTTTCGATTCACCTGCCCGAGAGGGGCGGAAAGTTTGTCCAAATGGAAGATGAAATCGCTTCCATGTGCGCCATCATCGGGGCTTCTTTGACCGGGCTCAAATCCATGACCGCAACGAGCGGTCCGGGTTTCTCCCTGAAGCAGGAGGCCATCGGTTATGCGGTCATGACAGAGGTGCCCTGCGTGGTGGTCAATGTGCAGCGAGGCGGGCCGTCTACAGGACTGCCCACCAAGGTCAGTCAGGGGGATGTCATGCAGTCCCGGTGGGGGACCCACGGTGATCATGCCATTGTTGCTCTCACTGCATCCACGCATCAGGATCTGTTCCGAATTACCGTGGAAGCTTTCAATATCTCCGAGACTTACAGAACGCCGGTTATTTTGCTTCTCGATGAGGTGATCGCTCATATGCGAGAGAAGCTGATTCTGCCCGAACCGGGAGAGATTCCTCTGGTTGAGAGGCTGTGGACCTCAGTCAAAGAAGGAACGAATTACCATCCCTATCTTCCCAGAGAAGACGGCCGTCTGCCCATGTCCGATTTCGGCGGGGTCCATCGCTACAATGTGACCGGCCTAATGCACGACATGTGGGGTTTCCCTTCAGACACCCCGAAGATTGCCTATGGTTTGATGCGCCACCTTGTTGACAAGATCGAAGAGCATGTTCAGGAAATGACCTACATAAAGGAGTTTTACCTCGACGATGCGGAAACAGTGCTCATCTCTTACGGATCCGCTGCCAGATCCGCCCTTCATCTGGTGGAAAATCGGAGGGCGCGAGGAGAAAAGCTGGGCTTGCTGGAACTACAGACACTCTGGCCTTTTCCTGCCCATGCTGTGAGAGATCGCTGCGAGCAGGCGCAATTTGTGGTGGTGGTGGAAATGAACATGGGCCAGATTATGCAAGAGGTGAAAAAGGCGCTTGACGCCAAGGATAAAGTGTTCCTGGCAAACCGAATTGACGGATCCTTCATCAGTCCCACAGACATCAGGAACATCCTGCGTCTTGTTCAAGGAAAAGGAGTCTGATTCATGCCGGTCTCTATAAAGGACTATCTCCGCGAGCGATTTATGCCCCATATCTGGTGCCCGGGATGCGGTCATGGCACGATCATGAACAACCTCATCCGGGCGATTATTTCTTTGGGCATCGAAAAAAAGGACATTGTCATGGTGACCGGTATCGGGTGTTCTTCTCGCATATCCGGATACATGGATTTCCACACCCTCCATACCATTCACGGCAGGGCCCTCGCTTTTGCCACGGGCGTGAAGCTCTCCCGACCCGAGTTAACGATCATCGCCCCTATGGGAGATGGGGATGCCGTGGCCATCGGGGGCAATCACTTCATCCACGCAGCACGTCGCAATATGGATATGACGGCAGTCATCATGAACAACAATATCTACGGCATGACCGGCGGGCAGTTTTCTCCACTCTCAGGTTACGGTATTATGGCCACGACAGCCCCTTACGGCAACATCGATGAAGCTTTTGATATTGCTGAACTGGCGAAAGGCGCGGGTGCATCTTTTGTGGCTCGAACCACCACCTACCATGTCACGTCCATGCAAGAGATCCTCGAGAAGGCGATAAGACACAAAGGCTTTTCCGTGGTGGAGATTTTGACCCAGTGTCCCACCTACTTCGGGAGAAAGAACAGAATGAGCGATGCTGTGGACATGTTGAATTACTTTAAGGAGAGAACCACGCCCATCGGTTCAGGAGAAAAGGAGAAGGATCCCTCCCTGATAGAAAGGGGCATTTTTGTCCAGGAAGAGCGCGCTGAGTACTGCGCCGAATACGACAAGATTGCCGGAAAAGCCGCGGGCAGGTAGGTGAGGTTTATGGAAAGATCCCGCATCATATTCTCAGGCTCAGGAGGACAGGGGATCATTACGGCGTCCATTATTCTTGCTGAAGCAGCGGTTATTTACGAAGGCCTCAACGCCGTGCAATCTCAAAGCTATGGACCCGAAGCCCGCGGGGGTGCGACCCGGGCAGACGTCATCATCTCGGACGCGAGAATCCACTTTCCCAAGGTGATCCAGCCCAATGTCCTGATCTGCCTCACCCAGCAAGCGTACAGCAAATTCTCGTGGACCATCCGACCCGGTGGTCTTTTGCTCACGGACACCCATTTCGTAAAGCAAGAGCGCAAAGTGGATGCCCGGCAAGTGGGGCTGGGCGTGTACAAGGCGGTGATGGAGAACATCGGAAAGCCCGTGGTTTTTAACATCTGTGTTCTCGGAGCCATGCTCGGCTTGATCCCCTTGGTACAGACCGAATCGATCATCAAGGTCCTGGAAGCAAAAATCCCGGCAGAATTTCTGAACATGAACAAGCAGGCTCTCGACCTGGGCTTGAACCTGGTGGACAAGGCAGGAATGAAAGGGCAGACCCTTTTCTGAGGGGAAGGGGCGCGGTGTTAGAAGGCACTTGACATGAAGGTCATCTTTCACGACGATTTTTACCAGGTTTACACCTCTGATCCTGCTGCCGAAGCGGGCCGGATGGAAGCCGTGACAGAGGCCATCAAGGACAGGGTTGAATTTGTCCAGGCGGAACCCGCTTCTGAGGCGGACCTGCTCGCCGCTCACACGCCTTTCCATGTAGAAAGCATCAAGAACAGAACACTCTATCACCATGCTTTGCTGGCTGCAGGCGGCGCCATCCAGGCAGCAACCATAGGATTGGTGGAACCGGCTTTCGGGCTCATTCGGCCGCCTGGCCACCATGCGTCTTCGAATTCCTGCTGGGGTTTTTGCTACTTTAACAACATGGCGATCGCGCTTGAGCGGCTGAAACGAACAGAAAGTATCAAAACCGCCTATGTTCTGGATATCGATCTCCACTACGGGGATGGGACGGTCAATATTCTGGGGAGCAAAGACTGGGTGGTGATCCATAATGTACCGAGCCATGACCGCCGAACATACCTGGAAGATGTTAGCCGGGAGATGGAAGCCTGTGAGGCGGATATGATCGCCATCTCCGCAGGTTTCGACAACCACGAACAAGATTGGGGCGGGACCCTGAAAACAGAGGATTACACAGAAATCGGTCGCCTTGTCCGGGAGGTGGCAGATCGGAACAAAGGAGGGAGTTTCGCCATCTTGGAAGGGGGCTACAACCACCGGGTTTTGGGGCATAATGTGCTGGCCCTGATTGAAGGCCTCTCCGTTTAACAAATAGACAGGATAACAGGATTAACCGGATAAATAGAGCAAATGGAATAAAAGGATAGACGGTATCGGCGAGGAGCGTGCCGAGGCTAAGCGTAAAATGCGAGAGTTGAAAAAGCCATAAAATCAAATTCGTCT